>DASPGK010000077.1:0-4574 GCA_035620655.1 Candidatus Krumholzibacteriia bacterium | reverse complement strand
GTCGACCTGGATCAGCCGCTGGTCGGGCGCGCGATACAGAATCGCTCGCCCGTTGGGAAGCCATTCTCCGTTGACCCCTCCGTCCGACGACACTTGCCAACGCCCCGAAAGCGACGGATACCGATAGACGTACACCTCCGGCTGCCCCGACTCGTCGCTCGTCACGAGAACCCACCGTCCGTCCGGCGACACCCGCGCGTCATCCTCGTTGGCGGGTGACGCGAAGAGCTTGCGTGGGGCCGTGGAGTCAACCATTGTCATCACGAGGATGTCGGTCCCGGTCTCGCGCAATTGTGTCGACAGGAGCATCTCCTTCCCGTTCGGCGCCATACTCTCGGGAACGAGCCAGGTGTCGGGAAGTTTGTAGACCGTCGTGGCGGCGGATGCTCCGTCGGCGGATTTGGCGAGAACCTCGCCGGCCCCGGTACCGAAGTAGATCGTTCGACCGTCGCGCGACCAAATAGGACTGGCCGCGGGTTCGGGTCCGAAGGTCAGGCACGTGTGCACGCCCCTCGCGACGTCCCATATCCAAAGGTCGAACTGGTCCGCGCGCTCGGAGGTCACGACGCGTTGCGCATCCGGCGAGATGTTCAGCCCGACGATGGGATTGGGAGTCCCCAGCGTTCCCAACTCGCGTCCCTCGAGATCGAACCAGGTGAGCTGCCCATTCTCGACTCCCACACCCGTCGTGTAAGCGAACGCGCCGTGCTCGGAAATGTCCCAGCCACCGGTGTACCGATAAATGTTGAATTGGACCGACTCCGCGACCGGTACCGGCTCGCCCGCAAGTTTCAAGGACGACGCGTCGAAACGCTGAACCACGAGGTTGTCGTCGATCATGAACGCGAGGTGACCGGTACCCAGATAGCGCGCTTCCGACCGGCACTGCATCACCGGCGTGCGTTCCTTGGACTCGATGTCGAGGCACTCGACGTGCCCGGGAGACAGGTCGGCGGACCCCACCATGAAGAGCACGCGCTTGCCGCCCGGGAGAAACCGGGGTAGGCGGTGCGTCTCTCCATTCTTCTGGAGCGTAGTCAGAGGTTGCGGAGTCCCGCCCGACGCCGGGACGATTTCGAGGCCGGTGAGCGGGCCGGGAGAGAAAATGATCATGCCGTGCTCGCTCCAGCTGCCGCCGCGCGCGTCGACGGCGTCACAAATCGTTTGCACCGTGCCTCCGTTGGTCGGCACACGCTTGAGCTTGCGATCGGCGAAGAACCCGACGAAACGGCCATCCGGCGACCAGAACGGATAGGTGGCGCCGTTGGTGCCGGCGATGGGCGTCGTCGCGTCGCTGTCGAAGCGACGAAGCCAAAGTTGCTGCGGATGGTCCTTCGCCGACGCGGCCACCGCTACCGTGCGACCGTCGGGGGAGATGACAATCGACGCGTTCTCTTCGTCGAGGCGCATCTCTTCCGGAAACGTGAGCGTGGCCCGGAACATCGGGGGTACTGCGGGCTTGCGCAGGACGAATCCTGCGGCCACGCCGATCGCCGCGGCGACGAGTGCGACGATCGCCACCGGGGCCGCCGGGATGCCGCGTCGCTTCGCCCCCGCCGTCGTGGCCGTCGCGGAGGCTGTATCCGGCGCGCCCGACAACTCCTCCTCGATGCGAATGCGAGCATCGCCGATATCACGCAGGCGCTGTTTCGGATCTTTTACCAGGCAGCGACGCAACACGTCGCGAACGCGCGCGGGCGTCGACGCCGGCAGCGCATCCCAATCGGGTTGATCCTTCATCACGGATGCGAGCGTTTCGGAGACCGTCTCGCCCGCGAACGCCTGACGGCCGGTCAACATCTCGAAGAGCACCGCGCCGAAGGCCCAGATGTCGGCGCGACGGTCGACCGCTTTCCCTTTCGCCTGTTCGGGCGACATGTAGGCCGCCGTTCCGAGAATGACGCCGAGCTTGGTCGATGCGGCCGTCAGCGTGGGAGACTTGGAGAGATCGGAATTCGACGCGGTGGCGTCGTCGGAAAGCGCCTTCGCGAGCCCGAAGTCGAGGACTTTGACGCCGTCCCCGGAGAGCTTGATGTTGGTGGGCTTGAGATCGCGATGGATGATGGAACGTTCGTGCGCGTACTCGAGTGCTTCGGCAATCTGCTTGGCAATTGGGAGCGCTTCGTCGACGGGGAGCGCGCCCTTCGCGATGCGTTCGGCCAAGGTCGTGCCGTCCACGAGCTCCATCACCAAGGCGCGCGCGCCGTTCGACTCTTCCAAGCCGAAGATGGCGGCGATATTGGCGTGGCTCAAGGACGCGAGCACCTTCGCCTCGCGCTCGAAGCGCGCCATTCGCTCGGGTTCGGCGGCGAACGCCTCGGGCAGCACCTTGATGGCGACGTCGCGACCCAAGCGCGAATCGCTCGCGCGATACACTTCGCCCATGCCGCCCGCACCGATTTGTGTCGTAACGCGGTAGTGCGCGATCGACTTCCCAATCCAACTCGTCATTCTGGCATCCCTTTCGACATGAATCGGGGTCGGCGCTCGGGGCTACTCCGCAACGCCCTTCTTCTCCGCGCGCTCGAGAAGTTCGTTCGCGTTGAGAAGCACGTCGATGCGGCGGCGCGCCAACTCGGGGTTGGCGACGTAGGTGGCGATGAAGCGCGTGCCGTCCTTGGTCATATCGAAGTCGCGGTAGTCGACCTGCAGGCGCGCGTTGTGCTGCAAGTCGAAGAGCTTCCGGGGCCGGCCCACGTTGACGGCGTCGGCCTGCACGTCGACGGCGACGGACATCATGGACTGCCCGTTGAGATAGCAGATTTCGTCCGAATTCGGCCCCCACATGGCGTGGATCCCGCCCCCCGAGGACACCTGGATGCGATTGCCCGGCCGCCGGAACGGCCGCATATGGATTTCGTAGACGCCGGTCTCGCTCGACGTGTACGCGATCCACTTCCCGTCCGGCGAGACGATGCCGCCGAACTGCCCGAACGGATCCGTCACCACCGGGGTCGGCTCGCCGCCGCCCATCGGCAGCACCGAGATATCGGAGTCGGGCGCGCCCCAATCGCTGATCACGACCCATTCGCCGTCGGGACTGATGTCGGAGATGTAGGCGGGCAGCGCGCGCGCGAAGAGTGAGCGCTCCTTGGCCTCGCCTTGTATCGATGCCAGCATCACGCTGAAGGGACCGTCCTCACGGCTGAAGATCATGTGGCGCTGGTCGGGCATCCACATCGCGATGACCGACTTGTCGTCGAAGGTGACGCGCGTGAGCGTCTCGCGCTCCACGTCGTAACGCCACACGTCGCCGCGCCCGAACGCGGGCCCCACCGTCACTAGAACTTGCTTACCGTCGCTCGAAACCCGCGGTGCGGTGTAGCGACGGGGTGGCGCGGCCAGCACCTCGACCCGGCCCGTGCGATCCACCCACGCCAGGCGCATATCATATTCCCCCTCGCGCGCGGTGACGAACGCGAGCGTGCCGTTGCCCGACATCGCCATGTGAACCGCGCCGCTGGTCTGCTCGCCGGCGATCTTGTCGAGCACGGGGACGGCGGGGCCGAGCAACTTCGGATGGTCGGGGTCGACCGGCGCCGACATCAGAACGCCGCCCTTCGAGAACAGCATGTGACCGGGTTTCGCGTAGCGCGCCATGCTCGCTCCCTTGATCAGGCTGCGACGCTCTCCCGTCTTGAGCGACACCACCGCGATCTCGGCGTTCTCGTAATCGCCCGGGTTGCGCGCGGTACCGACCGTGAAGTAGACCCACTCGTCGCCGGGGAACACGCCCGGCCACCGATGCGTCCGCTCGCCCGCCGCGCTATCGATCACCGTGACCGCGGTCCCGATCCCGCCCCCCGGCGGGATGCGAAACACCGGCGAGGCAAAGCTCGGCACACAGATGATTGAGCCGTCGTCGAGCCACGCGCCGGCGCGGTGGCCTTCGTACAGGTCGCGAATCTCGAACACCGGCCCGCCGCGCACGGACACCTTCTTGAGCTTCGCGTCCGCGGCAAACGCGATCCACTGCCCATCGGGCGAGAAGAACGGGTTGGACGCGTTCTCGGTTCCGGCCAGCTCGACCGCTTCGCGCTCGTTGAAGGAGCGCGTGTACAGCCGCACCACGCCGTCGCGGCGCGCGCAGTACGCGAGCGTGCGCCCGTCGCGCGAGAGGTCCATCAGCAGATTCTCCATCCCGGCGTCGGCGATGTCGGCGCGCGGGAGGGTGACGCTCACGAAGGTGGGCTCCCTGAAGTTCTCGACGCGAATGGTCGCGCGCGCGGCGAAGACGATCGCGGCGAGTGCCACGGCCCACGGCGCGAGTCTGCGCCACGCCGGCCGCTTCGCCGACGGCGGCGGCGCGGTTGCTGGAGCGGGCGCTTCGACGGGGTGCGCGACGATGTCTTCCAAGGCAATGCGGGCTTCGCCCGCATCCCGCAGCCGCTTGCGCGGGTCCTTCTCGAGGCAGCGCTCGATCAGCGCGTGCAGACGGCGCGGCGTGCCCGCCGGCAGCGCGGCAAAGTCGGGCGCGCGCGTCACCACGGCCGCCAGCACGTCGGTCACCGTCTCGCCGTCGAAGGCCTTCTTGCCCGCGAGCATCTCGTAGAGCACGCACCCGAAGGCCCAGA
>DASPGK010000076.1:0-3299 GCA_035620655.1 Candidatus Krumholzibacteriia bacterium | reverse complement strand
GATCGCGCGGCCACGACCATCCTGGTCGTGCGCCACGCGGAGAAACCGGGCCAGGCCGACTCGCTCTCGGCAGCCGGCTTCGCGCGCGCGAACGCGCTGGTACACGTGGCGGGCCGGGCCAACCTCAAGGCGATCTATCACAGCGACACCACGCGCAATCGCCTGACCGCCGCGCCGTGTGCCAAAGCATTTGGCCTAACGCCCACCGCGTATCCCGCCAAGGAAACCGACGCGCTGGTTGCACGTATCTTCTCCGAGCACGAAGGCGAGACCGTGCTGGTGGTCGGCCACAGCAACACGGTCGCGAAGATCGTCGCCGCCGCGGGCGGCCCGACCATCGACAACCTCGCCGAAGACGAGTACGACACGCTGTTCGTGGTCGTGGTGCCGCCGTGTCGTCGCGGGCCGGCGACCCTGGCCATCCTTCAATATGGAGAAGAATCGCCATGAGACAACTCGCACTGATCGCTGTCTTGTTGATTGCGCCGGCGTCGGCGCTCGCCCAACCCGCCGAGCAGGCGCCCTGCTGGCACGCCGAGTTCGACGCCTTCTCGTTTTTGCCGGGGGAGTGGACCGTGCACGCGGAGGACCGCCTCGGCAACGGCACCTGGGAGACGACGGACGCACGCTGCTGGGTGACGAAGGAGTTGAGGGGGTGCATGCTTTCGGTTCGCTACTTCGGATCCCGCGCGGGCGGGCCGTTCGAGGCGCGCGGATACTACGGCTTCGATTCCATCCAAGGAAAACTCCAGCAGGTGTGGATCGACGGCGAGCACGGCATGCTAGTGACCTACGCGGGGTCGAAAGTCGGCGACGCTATCGTGCTCGATTACCCGTTCGTGCTCCGCGGCCAGCCCACCATCCTGCGCGCCGTGTACTCCGAGATCTCGAAGGACGCGTTTCACCTGGAGGACAGCCGCTCCTCCGACGGCGGCAAGACGTGGGACGTCACGTCCAGGTACGCGTTCACCCGCGTGCCCGCGGTCGAGACCAAACCGCTTCCGTCGATCGAATTGCCCAAGGATCTCGCGCGTGTCCTGACCGATTACGAGACCGGCTGGCGGAACAAGGACGAGAAGGCGCTCGCGAGCCTCTTCACCGAGGACGGTTTCGTGCTCTCGAGCGGGAATCCGCCCGTGCGAGGCCGCGCCGCCATCGAAAAGCACTACCAGGAGTCGGGTGGGGCGCTGTCGCTGCGCGCGCTCGAGTATGCGACGAACGGTGACACCGGCTTCATCATCGGCGCCTACACGTACGAAGGACAAAAGGGCGACGTTGGCAAGTTCACGCTGACGCTCGCGAAGGGGAAGGGCGGCCGCTGGCTCATCGTGTCCGACATGGACAACTCGAATAGGAGGTAATCGGAATGGCTCGAAAAGTGGAAGTCTCGGGGATCACGGGACCGATCTGGTTCATGGGCTGGCTCTTCACGATCGGCTACGTGCACCTCTCGTTCTGGAAGGCCGTGCTCGCGCTCGTGATCTGGCCCTACTACTTGGGAGCGACGCTGAGCCTCTAGACTTTGGTCTGCGTCGCGTGGGGTGAGCGTTTGGCGTGCTTCTCGCGGTCGTACTTCGACGCCTTCTTCACGCGCAGCATGATGACCGCGACCGCACCGATCGCGAGAAACACCAGCGCGGGAATCCCGAACGCGTACTTGGGCGGCAGATCGAAGCCGAACAACACGGTGAGCATCGCGAGCAGGAGCCCCAGCGACAGGCTCACGAACGCGACCACTCCCCAGATCAACATGGCCAGCAATCGAAACAGGCGGTGCTCGACGTCGGCCTGAAACACGTCGACGCGCGAGCGCGTCGCCCCCAGGGCGTCGGCGAGTTTCTCTTTGATGGACGCGATGATCCCCAGGCCGGCCGTCATTCGCTCGCCGCGAGAACGCGGTTCTTCCTCTCTGATCATGCGCACATCCTAGCACGCCGGCATCCCGTCACGCCCCCCCTTTGGTCGGTCCTTTTCGATGTGCCGAACCGCCAACACGGTGGTGAGGAGTACTGCCATCGCGTACGACGAGGCCGGCGCGCGGCCCGAAAGCACGTCGTCGATCGCCGCCGCGTCGAAGCATGCGGGCGCGCCGCTCGCCTCACGCAGGGCCGCGAGGCGGTCGCGCCACGGGTCATTGTGCGTTCGCGCCGACGCGCGCCGGCGCCGCAGGTGCGCGTATGCGCTCGACGCGTAACGGTTATTGCGAAGCGTCTCTCTTAGCGCGTACTCGAGGGCGAAGCGCGTCGATGCCGGTGCCGCGTGACCGCCCGCGAGCGGGAGTGCGGCTACGTCCGGCGCGAGTGCCTCGAGGAACGCGCGATAGACCCGTCGGCCGTGTTTCCACTGCGCGGGAATCGCGCGTGCCAGCTCGAAGAAGTCGCGCGCAAAGTAGGGCGCGATTGGCCACACGCTCGTGCGATGCCGGTCCTCGCCCTCCGTGTGCCATCGCACGACACGCTCCGCCAGCAAGAAGTGCACGTAGGCGTCGTCGGGCTCGACGTCGCCGGCCGATAGCACGGCCGCACGAATCGATTCGAGCAGGTCGTCCTCGTGCACGCCGGTCAGCGCGCGCACGCGCGCGGGAGCAAAGACCGCATTCTTTTCGACGATGAAGCGCACCAACTCGTCGGTGTTCGGCCGACGCGGGATCGCGCGGTGCTCGCACAGCATCTTGTCCGCACCCTCGCCGGTCCATAGTGCCACCGGCTGCGCATGGTCGGCTTGCACCCGGCGCACGTAGTCGAGCCCGAAGGCGACGTCGACCGGGTTGAGCCCGAGTTTCAAGCGAATGATGCCGTCGATCGAGGACGGATCCGTGTGGTCGAACTCGTACGCGCGCCAGTCGGCGCCGAGCGCACGCGCTACGCGCGAGGCCACGTCGCGCTCGTCCGCGTGCGACGAACCCGGTGCGACGAACGTCACCGCCGAGAATGTCCCGAACGCCGCGCGCATGCCCGCACCCACCGCGCGCGAATCGATCCCGCCGCTCAGCGAGAGGACGTGGTCGTGCGCGTCGAGATGCCGCGCGCGGCACGCGGCCACGAAGGCGTCGCGGAGCGCCGCGGCGCAGCCCGCCATCGTCGTGGGTGCGCCCGAGCTTCGTCGAAACGGAGACGCCGAGGGCGCGACGACTCTACAGCCGCGCGCTGAGGCGACGATCACCTCGCCGGGGAGGAGGCGATGGACGCCTTCGATGAGAGTCCGCGCGCGGAGCGGATATCCGAAGAGCAAGAGCTGTGCGAGCGCCACGCGATCGATCGTAGGTCGATCGAGGTGCGCGAGTACGAAGGCTTGGTCGC
>DASPGK010000075.1:0-2409 GCA_035620655.1 Candidatus Krumholzibacteriia bacterium | reverse complement strand
AAGCTCCAGCGACAGCGCCGACTTGAAGCGGTGCGACAACCCCAGCGCGGCCTTATAGCGGGTATCGTCGTAGCTGCTGACCGACAGGGGGCCGAAGTCGCGGAGCGTCTTCGTGTTCTCGAGGGTCACGATGGCCCTCGTCCTCCAGGGCGCGGTGTATTCCACCGTACCTCGCAACCCGTCGGCGACGGTGTTGCTGTACCGCGTCTTTTGGATCTGGTAGTCGTAGAGCTGGCTGTCGTGACTGCCCGTGATCCGGACGGCGAATCCACGCCACACCCTGGCGTTCAAAGACAGGGTGGTCGCGCGCGAGCTGCGCCGTTCGGTTTCCTCGAACACGTTCTCGACGCCGCCTTGCTGCCCTCCCAAGGATCCTTGCGCCTGGTCGGCCCACCTGCGCGCGGCTTCGTAGTACACGTAGTTCGCGTCGACAAAGATGCTGTCGCCGACTTCCGCGACCAAGCCCGTCGACAGCGAGTCCTCGCTGGAGCCCAGCCCGTCGAACTCCGAGAGCGTGGTCGTGGACCGATCCCAGGTCTCACGGTGGCCGCCGCGTCCCCTGACGTTTATTTCCCCGCTGCGAAGGCTGGCCGCGAGCCCCGCGAAACCGCCCGCCGCCAGCGTCTCGTCGTTCTTGTACGTCCTCTCGCCTTGCACGGCCGCGCCGTTGACCAGCGCGTCGAATCGCACGCTCCTGAGGGGAGTCGAATGAAGCAGGTAATTTCGTTTGTAGGAGCCGCTCGCGTTGACCGACTGGTCGTTGAAGATGTAGTCCTGCACCGCGCCGCCGGGAATGATGGACCGGTTGAACACGCGGCTGTCGATGAAGCCGATCGAGCCGCTCGTGAAGATATTGAACGTGTGCGCCACCGTCGCGCCCAGTTGCTTGTTCTCGTCCCGCTTGTTCTGCAAGCGATAGTGCTTCTCCTCGGCGGAGACGTTGAAATTGAACACCGAGCCGAAGGGCGTCGTCATATTGGTTTGAAAGACGTTTCTCATTCCGACACTCGAGACGTCACCGGTGACTTGATTGATGTACGTCGGCGTGAAGCGAATTCCGATGCGCGGCGAGGTCGCCAGCGTGTCGGGAAGCGTGAAACCGCTCTGCGCGCGCTGCTGCGCGAAATCCGCCAGCGACCGGGCTTGCGTGGTATCGGCCGGGGAGGTTTGCTCCGCGCGCACGATCGTCGGCGCGTCGACCCACGCGGCGGCCGCGAGCATTGCCACCGCCGTCGAGATCATGCCGCGCCCAACTCGCACGAGACTCCAACCTCACGAAGCGCGAATCGCCGACACCGAGCGCGACAACAGAAGGAATGCTTCCTTCGACAGCGCTTCGGGCCGCGATTGCAGGTCGACTCCGGTCTCCGCGCCGACGCGCGCCAAGGCACCCTCCGAGAGCGAATAGAACGAGCGGAGGGTGCTGTAGACGGTCTTGCGCCGCTGCTGAAACACGTTCTTCACGAGCACGATGAACGGGCGCATGTCGCCCTCGGCGAGCAACGGGTGCGCCAGCGGTCGAAACGAGAGCACGATCGATGCCACCTTGGGGGGCGGAAAGAACGCGCCCGCCGCCACCTTGGATACGATCTCGATGTCGTACAGGCTCTGGAGCACCACGCTCGGGATGCCGTAGGTACGGCTCCCCGGCCGCGACGCGATCCGGTCGCCCACCTCGCGCTGCATCATGACCACGGCGTGCGCAATCGATTCGTACTCGTCGACGAGGAAATCGAACAGCACGTCCCTCGTCAGGTGATACGGAATGTTGCCGATTAGAATGCATCGTTTGAATCCCCGCTCGCTCGCGAGCGCCGCCAGCGAGATCTTCGTGAAATCGCCGGAAATCACTTCGACGTCGGGACGGCCCGCGAACTCGGCGCTCAACTCGGCGACCAGCCCGCGATCCAGTTCGATCGCGACCAGGCGCGCGCCGCGCTCGGCGATGAGCCGCGTCAGCACGCCTCGTCCAGGACCCAGCTCCACGACGAGATCGCCCGGCCCGATACACGCGGCGTCGACGATCTTCGCGGCGGTGCCGCGGTCGTGAAGGAAGTTCTGGCCGAAGCGCTTCTTGGGGCGAAAGCGGCCGTCTTTCAAAGGACTACTCGTTAGATTCGCGCGAACTTCGCGCGGTCGCCAGGGGGATGACGATCGATCGATAGCAGAAGTGAGAGAGGAACCTCCTGGTCGCGCCTTCGGGGACCGGGCGCGAGATTGAGGCCTAGTATAGCCACTTTCTCCAGGGGGCGTCAAGGCGGTTTCAGGCCGCCAGCTCTTGGACCCTCGGCAAGAGCGAAGGAATCTTGTCCTCGTAGCTGTCCAGCTTCACCCCGAACGTCGAGACAAAGGGGGCCGGGTCGCACACGTTGTCCTCGAGGAGCATATACAACTCGTCCAGGGTCAACG
>DASPGK010000074.1:0-9391 GCA_035620655.1 Candidatus Krumholzibacteriia bacterium | reverse complement strand
GAAGGGCGACGTCATGCACACCTACGCGGACGTTTCGCTGGCCGCCCGCGAGCTGGCCTACGCGCCCAAGACGGTTTTGGAGGCCGGGCTCGCGCGCGAGGCCGAGTGGCTGGAATCGCTTGGCCGCCGCCTCGGAAAGGGTTAGCCTCTCCGCCGTGAAGATCTCCCTCGTGATCCCGTGCTACAACGAGCAGGATGCGCTGCCCGAGCTCTTCGACCGCATCGAGGCGGTCATGGCGGAGATGAAGTGCGACTACGAGTACGTCTTCGTCGACGACGGTAGCACCGATCGCACCATCGCCGTGCTGCGGGCGCTCCGCGAACGCTCCCCGCGGGTGGGCGTGATCAGCTTCCGGCGCAACTACGGCAAGTCGGCCGCGCTCAACGAGGGCTTTCGGGCCGCGTCCGGCGATTTGGTCGTCACCATCGACGCCGACCTGCAAGACGACCCGGCCGAAATCCCCAATCTCCTCAAACGCATCCAGGCGGGCGCGGACTTGGTGTCGGGGTGGAAGCAGAACCGGCAGGACCCGCCCTCGAAAACGCTGCCGTCGCGCGTGTTCAATCGTGTCACCTCGATCGTCACCGGGGTGAAACTGCACGACTTCAACTGCGGATTCAAGATGTACCGGCGTGAAGTGGTCGATGCCATCACCGTGTACGGCGAGCTGCACCGCTTCATCCCCGCGCTGGCGGCGTGGGAAGGATTCCGCGTCGACGAGGTCGGCGTGCGCCATTTCAAGCGCAAGTACGGCAAGAGCAAGTACGGAAGCCGCCGCTTTCTGAACGGCTTCTTCGACCTCGTCACCACCATGTTCGTGACGCGGCGCGCGCTCAACCCCTTGCATCTGTTCGGCCGGGTGGCGCTGGTCCTATTCGTGCTGGGCCTGGCGCCCCAGATCTACTTCCTCGTGCAGTGGCTCGCCGGGGAGGGCCTGCGCGTGCGCCCGATCATGCTCCTGGGCTTCGTGCTCGTCATCGTCGCGATCCAGGTGGCGTCGATCGGCCTTTTGGCGGAGCTCATCTCCGCGCGCTCCGCGCGCGAGGCCGTGTACGCCTTCAAGGAGTACGACGTGCGGGGCGAGCGAGCGCCGCGTGCGCGCGCGCGCAGCGCATGAGAGTCTGCTTGGTCGGCCCCGCGTACCCGTATCGCGGGGGCATCAGCCAGTTCACGCACATGCTCGCGCGCGAGCTCCGACGCTCGCACGACGTCGCGCTGGTCAGTTTCACGCGCCTGTACCCCGCGTTTCTGTTTCCCGGCCGCACCCAGTTCGACGAGCGGGCCCGCACCGCGGGCGAGGCGTCCGTGCGCGTCATCGATTCGATCGACCCGCGTTCGTGGCGGCGCGCGGCGCGCGTCGTGCTCGAGTTTCGTCCCGACGTGGTCGTGTTCCAATGGTGGCAGCCGTTTTTCGCGCCCGCCATGCGATCGATCGCGGCGCGGGTGCGGGCGCACTCCGACGCGCGCATCGTATTTCTGTGCCACAACGTGCTGCCGCACGAGGCGCGGCCGACCGACCGGGCCGTGGTCAAGTGGGGCCTGGAGCGCGCGCACGGGTTCGTCGTGCAGTCGCGCGAGGACGGCGCGACGCTCTCGGGGCTGATCCCCGGCGCGCGCGTCGTGTTCAACCCGATGCCGGTGTTCGACTTGTTCGCGGGTGGTGGTCCAACGCGCGAGGCGGCGCGCGCCGCACTCGGGCTCTCCGGCCGCGTGATCCTGTTCTTCGGGCTGGTGCGCGCGTACAAGGGGCTCGACACCCTGCTCGACGCCTTCGCGGCGTGCGGCGAGCGCCTGCACGCGACCTTGCTCGTGGTGGGCGAGTTCTACGAGGATCGCGGGCGCTACGACGAGCGCATTCGGGCGCTCGGCATCGAGCCGCGCGTGCGCGTGATCGATGAATACGTACCCGACGACGCGGTGGCGAGCTATTTCCGCGCCGCCGACGTGGTCGTGCTGCCGTACGTCTCCGCCACCCAGAGTGCGGTGGTACAGACCGCGTTCAGCCTCGACCGCCCCGTGATCGTGACCCGCGTGGGGGGCCTGCCGGACATCGTGGAGGACGGGGTCACCGGCTACGTCGTGCCGCCGCGGTCGCCCGAGGACCTCGCGCGCGCGATCACGCGCTTCTTCGAGGAGGACGCCGGGGATTCCATGGTGAGAGAGATTCGCGCGCGCGCGGGCCGGTTTTCGTGGGCGCGATGCGTCGATGCGGTCTTGGAGGCGGCGGGGGCCCGCTAGCACGGCGGGGCGATTCACGCCCCGTGCGGCCTGTGGTATCATTCGGCGACCACCTCATTCCTTATGTCCTCGAAGTCTTCCCGCAAATCCGCAGCCTCCGGCACCGCGAAGCCCGCGCACGCGCGCGCGCGATTCTCATCGCCGGGAATCGTGGTGCTGCTCGCCGTCGTCGCGATGCTGGCGGGCGTCGGGCTGCTCTACCCGGACATCGTCTTCGAGGGGAAGATCTTCGTGTCGGGCGACAGCCAGGCCGCTGCCAGCCACGCAGCGGTGGGGAACAAGTCGCTCGCTCGCGGCGAATACCCGGTCTGGAATCCCTACCTTTTCTGTGGCATGCCGAGCTTCGGGAGCTTGTCGTTCACGCCCTGGGTGTATCCCATCAACTGGGTGATCAAGCCGCTGCGCGCCGTGCTCCCGCTTCCCGAGTACACGTGGCTCTTCGTTCATACGATGGTCACCGGCTTCGGGGTGTTCCTGTTGCTGCGCGATCGTGGAATCCACGCGGCGGCCGCGATCGGCGCGGGCGTGCTCATGATGTGGATGCCGAACCTGGTGGCGGTGGGGGCCAACGGTCACGGGAGCCAGGCCTGCGCCGTGGCGTACCTGCCGTTGGCGCTCTTGTTCTGGGATCGCGTCTGGCGCGGGCGCAACGTGGTCGGCAACGCCTCCGCGCTGGCCGTGACGCTCGGCTTTTCGATGCTGCGCAGTCATTTCCAAATTTCGTACTACACATACGCGCTGGTGGTGCTCCACCTGGTCTTTTTCGGCGGGATGGCGCTCGTCGACGCGGCGCGGGGAAGGGCGGCGTCGGTCTCCCCGCTCCCGGCGAGGCTCGGGGCCAAGTTGCGTCGCGACGGGACCACGCCGTGGGGGGGCGCGCTGGCCGACACCGGCTTTTCGTCGGTGGTCTTGGCGGCCGTGGTGGGCGTCTCGCTCCTTATATGTGCGGTGCTCTACCTCCCGGTGCACGACTACGCGAAGTACTCGATCCGCGGGGCATCCGAGACCGGCGGGCTCGATTACGGGTACGCCACCAACTGGAGCCTGCACCCGTCGGAGATGCTGACTTTCCTGGTCCCGTTCTCGTTCGGGTTCGGCAAGGATCTCTATCTGGGGCACATGCCCTTCACGGACTACCCCAACTACCTCGGTGTGGCCGTGCTGGCGTTCGCGGTGGTCGCACTGCTGCGCGTGCGCACGCGATGGGTCGCCTTCCTGGCCTTCGTGACGGTGGTCGCGACGTTGGTCTCGTTTGGGAAGTTCTTTCCCGTGTTGTACGACCCGCTCTTCAAGTTCGCGCCCTACTTCAGCAAGTTCCGCGTGCCCGTCATGGTGCTCATCGTCCAGCAGCTCGCGGTGATACTCCTGTTCGCGATCGGACTCGACCACGTGCTCAAGAGCGACCGCGCGCGCTTGCGACGCGCGGCGCTGCGCGGGCTGGTGGTCGCGGGGGCGTGCTTCGTGCTGGCCCTGCTGTCGCAAGGGTACTGGACCGACGGCTTCGCGAGCGGCGCGGCCGCGCGCGTGCGCGTGACCGACGACCCCGCCACGCGCCTGACGGTCGCGCGCATGGCCGGCGAGTTCTTGGCGCGCGACCTGGTCCAGCTGGCGGCCCTCGCACTGGCGCTGGCCGCGGCGGTGTTCGCGTTCGCGTCGTCGCGCTTGCGCCCGCTCGCCTTCGCGAGCGTGGTACTCGTCGTGGGTTTGGTCGACTACTACCGCGTCGACCGTTACATCCTGCACCCGGAGCGATTCCGCCACCACGACGCCTATCGGATCATCCGGGACCGGGCCGCGGTCGATCGCTACCTGCAAACCGACCCGGTGATGGAGTTCCTGCGCAGTCGCGAGGGGATATTCCGTATCCTGCCGATCGACGACCTGCGCAACGCGACCTCGACCGCGTCTTTCATGTCCAACCGCTACATGGTGTTCGACATCGCGTCGATCGGCGGGTACCAGCCGGCCAAGCTTTCGGTCTATGACGAGTTCCTGCGCGCGTTCGCGTTCTCGCTCCAGGAAGGCCGTCTCGATCTGGTCCACATGCTCAACGCGCGCTACGTCGTGACCAGCGCGCGCCTGCCGGAGCAGCCGTCGCTGACGCCGGTGTTCGTGGGCGACGACTACGAGGGAACCGCGCGGGCGATCTACGAGAACCGTGACGCGTTCCCGCGCGCGTGGGTGGTCGGGGAGTACGCGGTCGCGTCGCGCGAGCAGTCCCTGGAGGCGCTGGCAAGCGGACGCGTGGACTTGCGACGCAGCGTCTTGTTGACCAAGGAACCCTCGCCCAAGCCCGCGCCCGGCGACAGCGCCGAGGTGACGATCACGCGCTGGGGCGCCCGGGAAGCGGCCTTCGCGGTCGAGCTCGATCGCCCCGGGATCGTCGTCGTGAGTGACGCCTACTATCCCGATTGGAAAGCGACCGTCGACGGCCAGCCGGTCGAGATCCTGCAGGCCAACCACGCGTTTCGCGCGGTGGCACTGCCGGCCGGCCGCCACGACGTGGTCATGCGTTACGACGCGTCGGTGCTCGAGAGAGGGGCCGCGATTTCGGCGTCGTCGCTGGCGGTCGCCGTGCTGGCGATGGTGTTCTCTTGGCTGGCGGGGGCTCGTCGCGAAAAGAGGCTGTGGTGGAAGCGCTCGTCGTAATTCCGACCTACAACGAGCGCGACAATCTCGAGCGACTGGTTCGCGCCCTGTTGGCGCTGCCCGTCGACCTGAACGTGCTGGTGGTCGACGACAATTCGCCGGACGGGACCGGACGCATCGCGGACGACGTGGTGGCCCAGGAGCCCCGCGTGCACGTGCTGCACCGCGCGGGGAAGCTGGGGCTGGGCACGGCGTACATCGCCGGGTTCAAGTGGGGGCTCGCCCACACCGACGCGCGCTTCGTGTTCGAGATGGACGCGGATTTCTCCCACGACCCGGCCGCCATCCCGCGCTTCTTGGAGCGCATTCGCGACGCCGACCTGGTGATCGGATCGCGCTACGTCGAAGGCGTCACGGTGGTCAACTGGCCGCTCTCGCGCCTGATCTTGAGCGTGTCGGCCAATATCTACACGCGCATCGTCACGGGCATGCCGCTCCACGACGCCACCGGCGGTTTCAAGTGCTTCCGGCGCGAGGTGCTCATGGCGCTCCCGCTCGACCAGATCAAGAGCGACGGCTACTCGTTCCAGATCGAGATGAACTTCCACGCCTGGAAGCGGAAGTTCCGCATCGTCGAGATGCCCATCGTCTTCACCGACCGCCTCGTGGGCGCGTCGAAGATGTCGCGCCGAATCATCTGGGAAGCGGCTTTCATGGTGTGGAAGCTCCGCTTTGCCTCGCTTCGAAGAAGGATTCCATAGCATCGTGCGCGTCTCCGCCATCATCGTTACCTACAACAGCGCGCGCGTGATCGGCGCGTGCCTCGCTTCGCTTGCCCCCGACGTCCAGTCGGGCCTGCTCGAAGTCATCGTGGTCGACAACGCGAGTGCGGACGGGAGCCCGGATCTGGTGCGGCGCGAGTTTCCGTGGGCCACCGTGATCGCGGGGCGCGAGAACCTGGGGTACTCGAAGGGCGTCAACGTGGGCATCCGCGAGGCGCGCGCGCGCTACCTGTTCATCTTGAACCCCGACACCGTGGTCAAGCGCGGTGCGGTCACGCGGCTGGTCGACTTCATGGACCAGAACCCGGGCGCGGGCATCGCGGGACCCAAGCTGGTGTTCCAGGACGGCTCGGTCCAACTCTCGTGCCGTCGCTTCTATACCTTCACCGTGCTGCTCTTGCGGCGCACTCCGCTGGGCAAGCTGTTCAAGAATCCCAAGCCGCTGCGCGAGCACTTGATGCTCGATTTCGACCACGCGTCCACGCGCGAAGTCGACTGGCTGCTGGGGGCGGCGATGTTCGTGCGCCGCGAGGCCGTCGACAGCGTGGGCATGATGGACGAGCGCTTCTTTCTGTATTTCGAGGACGTCGACTGGTGCTACCGGATGAAGCAGCGCGGGCTGTCGGTGTACTACGTGGCCGACGCGGTGGTCGAGCACGGGTATAAGCGCGAGAGCGCGCAAACCGTGCTCAACCGCTCCTTCGTCGCGCACCTGGCCAGCCTGGTCCGCTACTACGAGAAGTGGGGAGCGGTGGCGTACTTGGTGAAGCGGTATCGCGAAGTCGGGAAAGTGCTCTTGTTCCTGGCCCTCGACGTGGCCGCGTTCAACGCCGCATTCTTCTCCGCGTACTACCTGCGCGTGCTGCTGGCCGACATCTTCACCAACCCCATCTTTGCCGTGAGCGCGTACCGGCGCTTCATCGTGTTCGAGAACCTGCTCTTCGTGTTCACCTTCGCGGCCGCCGGTCTGTACCGGATTCGACGCGAGACCAAGTCCGTCGACGAGCTGTTCGACATCGGCCGCGCCATCGTGCTCGCGTCGGTGCTGCTCATGACCAGCACGTACCTGAGCCAGATTCGAACCTACTCGCGCATGGTGGTGGTGTTCCTGGTGCCGTTCGCGATCCTGTACGCGTGGCTCCTGCGCTCCGGCGTGCGGCGCGTGCACCGGCGTTTGCTGGCGCAGAAGGTGGACTTGAAGCGCGCGTGCGTGGTGGGGCCCAAGGCGCGGGCACGCGAGGTCGAACTCAAGCTCACCCAGGACGACGCCATGGGCATCGACGTGGTGGGCGTGATCGACACCGCCGGGCAAAGCGACGAGATCCTGACCGGGACCCTGGGACCGCTGGAGAATCTCGAGCGCATCGTCGACCGCTACCGCATCCAGCAGATCGTGGTGCTGCCGGGCTCGCTCAGCGACGAGCAGCTCGCGAACACACTGGCGCTCGCGCGCCGGCGGGTCGTGGACGTGGTGGTCCTCACCGACTACGCGGGCCTGGTGTTCCAGAACGCGCGCGTGACCGACCTGCAGGGCCGGCCGGTGATCCTGTATCCGCGCGACGCGCGCTACCTCGCGGCTCGCTTCGCCAAGCGGGCGCTCGACGTCGCGGCGGGAGCGGCCTTCGCGGTGGTCTCGGCTCCATTCTATGTGTTATACTCGCTCTACGCGTTTTCGAAGGCGCGCAAGCCCTTCGTCGTCGGTGAGCGGCTCGGCGCCCGCGGAGAGTCCATCGCGGTGCCCGTGGCCGGAAACGGCCAAGCGGACGGCCCGTCCGACTTCGTCAACCTTCCCCTGTTCTGGCTGGTCGTCATCGGAAAGATGAGTATCGTGGGACCGTACCCGTTGCCCGTCGCGGACGCGCGTCACGTCGATGGGGTTGCGCGTTTTCGCTACGACGCGCGGCCCGGCGTCACCGGCCCGTGGCGAAGCGGGGCGGGTGCGATCGCTCGCGACGTTCTCCTGGTCCAGGACGCCGCCTACGTCCAGAATTGGTCGCTCGTCGACGACGCCAAGACCCTGGTGGCGACGTTCGGTCGCATGCTGTTCGGCAAGAGGCGCGTACTCGAGATCGCGAACGGCGGTCCGCGCGCGACGTCCAACGAATTGGGGGGTACCCATGTGCACTAACACCTCGCGCCGCCCCCGACGGTCGCTTCGACGCGCGCGCGCCCTCGCGGTGCTCGCGCTCCTTTTGAGCGGGCTCTCCGCGCCCGCATCGGCACAGCTCGAGTGGACCAACCACATCGACGCCAGCATGGTGAACGACATCGTCCACAAGGATGGCGTCCTCTATATGGCGACCTTCGGCGGCCTGTTGGTGTACGACGTCGCCCGCGGCCAGTTCGAGCAGTTCGACAACGTCGACGGGCTCCCCTCGAACGCACTCAATTGCCTGGTGTTCGACCCCGACGACAATCTCTATATCGGGACCGCTGACTTCGGTGTCGCCAAGGTGCGAATCTCGGGAGGGAGGCCGGTCCTGGTGCGCTCGCTCAACGCGCAGATCGACGGCCTCTCGAGCAATACGGTGAACTCGATCGCGCCCTGGGGTGCGGATATCCTGTACGGCGCCAACCCGGGCGCGGGCACCATTCGCAACGACTTCGCGTCCGCGCGCTATTTCGAGCGCGACGGGCTCCCCGACGACGACGTCAAGGACGTGCTGGCCGACGGCGACTACGCGTGGATCGCGACCGGCGCGGGCGTGGCGGTGCTCGACCGCTTTGGGCTCCTGCGCCGTCCCACGGGAGCGCCCGGCGTCGCCAACGTGCTCGCCAGCGACGGCGCCACCATCTGGGTCGGCACCAACGACGGCGTGTGGCGCATGGACCCGAGCGATTCGTCGTGGACCGACGTCGGTCCGGACACGCGCGAGATGTACGGGCTGCTTTGGGACGGCACCCGGATGTGGGGCGGGGGCACGCGCAATTTCTTCCGCTACACCGGCGCCGGGCAGAATTGGGACCTCTTCTCGACCACGCCCATCGCGTCCAGCTACCGATTCGGCGCGGGCGGTTCCATCAACCAGATTCGCGGGCTCGCCGTCGCCAGCGACGGCAACGTCTACCTCGGGAGCATCCATCCTACCGAGCTGCGCGGCGTCAACGTGATCCGATTCGACGGGACCACGCAAGTCAATTTGATCCCGAACGCGCCGGGCGGAAACGACGTCAAGCGGCTGTCGGTCGACGTCGACGGGTCGGTGTGGGCGATGTTCGCTCCCTTCTACGTCGGTAAGCTGATGCCGTCGGGGGCCTGGGTCAATTACAACACGGCCATCGCGGGGATCGAAGTCCCGAGCAGCCAATACACCAACCTCGCGCTGCTCGCGGATTCGCAGGGGTTCAAGTGGTTCTGCTCCCTGCCGAGCCCGACCCTCGACCGCCTCGACGACCGCGCCGACGCCAACTACGGCAACGACGCGTGGACGCGCTTGGCGCTCGACTCGGGCGGCGGCGACGGGTTGGGGACGCTGTTCCTGCAGCGCGCGCACGAAGACCCGGTCGGCAACCGCTGGTTCTTGAGCAACCGGGGCGGGATCCAGATTCTCTCGCGGGACGGAAGCGAGTGGTTCGAGATGGCGCAGGTCAAGGAGTCGCGCATGCTCTCGGACGACGTGATCGACGTCGCGTTCGGGCCCTCGTCGGTCTACATCGCGTACCGTACGCTGGGCGTGCAGCGATGGACCCTGCGCGGTTTCGACTGGGCCTCGATCACCAACACGACCGACGACGCGTGGGGGACGCCGGTCCCCGGCACGCTCTTGGGCGGTCAGGTGTT
>DASPGK010000073.1:0-9350 GCA_035620655.1 Candidatus Krumholzibacteriia bacterium | reverse complement strand
TACGCCTCTGTTCGGCGACTTCGGCCTGCAACTCGGTTACGTCGGCTTGCAGATCGGCGATCTGTGCGTCTTTTTGTGCGATGAGTTTCTTGTTCGAACAGCCGGTCGTCGCGAAGATCACGACGGCGGCGAGCACGAGGGTCGTGCGATTCATGATGAGCCTCCCTTGGTTGGTCGAAGGGATGTTACCCCGAAGCGGGGCGGGAGGCTGTGAAGGACCTCACACGCGGGTAGAAGCGGCGTTCGCCGCGGGAGCGGTCGCACTCAACGGTAACGAGATCGTGAAGGCGCACCCGCCGCGACGCCGGTTGCGTGCTTCGATGGTGCCTCCGTGCGCCTCGGCCACCGTCTTGGCGATCGCGAGCCCGAGTCCGGTGCCGCCGCGCACTTTACCGTCTTCGTCGGGCACCTGGATGAACCGTTCGAAGATGCGATCCAGGTATTCCTCCGGGATGCCGGGCCCGTGGTCGCGAACCGAGAGGCGCGCGCGGCCGTCGGCGAGCTCCGCTTCCAGGTGAACCGTCTCGCGCGGCGGCGAAAAGCGAATCGCGTTGCGAATCAGGTTGTCGAGCATCGTGCACAGAAGGTCGAAGTCGCCGAACAGCTCCCGGTTTTCGTCGCCGTCGAGCTCAACGACCTTGAGCCGCACCTGCGCGGCGTCCGCCTGCGCCTTGCACCGCAGCGCCGACTGCGCGAGCAGCGTGTTGACGGGCACCTGCGAGCGCCGCAGCAATGCCTCGCCCTGGCTCGCGCGCGAGAGCGCGAGAATGCCCTCGATGATGCCGCGCAGGCGCCGCAGCTCCTCGATCATGCTGTTGCGATACAGTCGAAACTCGTCGAGCGAGGCGGCTTCCGGCTCGATTACCTGCGACTGCGTGAGCATGACACTAATGGGTGTCTTCAAGTCGTGGGCGACGTTGGCGAGGAAGCGCTGCCGCACGCGATAGCCTTCCTCCAGGCGCCCCAGGGCCTCGTTGAGCTCGGTCTGCAGGCGCTCGATCTCGCGGCCGCTCGACCCGGAGGGAAAACGCGTCTCGCTCTCCGGACCCACGCGCCGCGCGATTTCGGCCAGTCTTTCGAAGGGAGTGGTTGCGCGTCCCACCAAGAACCACGCCGCCAGCGCCGAAGAGAACACGCCCCCCAACCCCGCGATGAAGATGACGTCGGAGAAGAGCTGGCGCTGGCGCCGGCCGAATTCGGTTGCGCGCGCGAGATCGATATAGTGCACGACACCGTCGCGCGAGGAAACGCGGTAGGTGACGAGGCGAGTCTGGATCGCGCGTCCGACCAAGCTGCGGGCCAGATCGCCGTTGATCCGCGTGATCGTGCTCTCTTGATCGGGCGGCGGCAAAGGCGGCAAGGCACCGGTGTCGACGCGCAAGTCGGACGCGACCACGACCCCGTTGCCGTCGCGCACGGCGAGCAGGCTGAACTCGCGGTCGACGGGCTGATAGGGACCCAAGTCCAGATTCGAGAAGTCGCCCTCGATGTCGACCAGAAGTCCTCCCACGCCGCGCGCCACCGTGATGAGCGCTTCGTCCAAGAGCCGGTTTTGCGAGCTGCGACCGATGAACCACACTACCCCGATCAGGCCCATATAGATGGACGCGAACAGAGTCACGAACCACAGTGTGAGCTTGAGTCGCAGCGGGAGGCTGGTCATTTCGTGTCGGCGTCAGTCGCGGTCTTGCCGGGGACATCGCCGTGGGTGCGACCGAACCGGTAGCCCGCCCCGACCACGGTATGAATGAACGATTCGTCGAAGTCGCGGTCGATCTTCTTGCGCAGGGACGAGATGTGGACGTCGATGGCATTGCTCACCGGCTGATAGCTGGTGTCCCAGATCTTCTCGACTAGGGTCTGCCGCGCGACGACGCGGTCGGGGTTGCGCATGAAGTACTCGAGCAACGCCGTCTCCTTGCCGGAGAGTTGGATGGCGCGGCCCGCGCGTGTGATGCGGCGCGCGTTCAGGTCGAATTCCAAGTCGCCGTACTTGAGGACCCGGCTTTCCACCGCCCGCCCGCGGCGCATCAGGGTCCGAATCCTCGCCACCAGCTCCTCGAACTCGAAGGGCTTGGTGAGGTAGTCGTCGGCGCCGGCGTCGAGGCCCGCGACCTTGCTCTCGGTGTCGGCCAGGGCGGTCAGCATCAAGATGGGCGTTGCGATGCCGCGGCGTCGCAAATTGCGACACACGTCGACGCCGTCGCGGTCGGGCAGCATCAAATCGAGCACGATGGCGTCGTAGTCCGCCCCGGCTGCGGCTTCTTCGGCCTCGTAGCCGCGGCCGAACACGTCGACGGCGTAGTTGTGCTGGACCAGGCCCTTGCGGATGGCCTCGGCCATTTTCGGATTATCTTCAACAACGAGTACGCGCATGACGGGTGGCCCCCCTCGAGTGTAAGGCAGCGGGGCAGGATCGGCGTCTGAAGAACCCATGAAGTCGGGGTGAGCACATTATAACCATCACTTCAATAGCCAGGCAACCGCCTTGG
The DNA here is from genome assembly GCA_035620655.1 of Candidatus Krumholzibacteriia bacterium. Taxonomy (GTDB): domain Bacteria; phylum Krumholzibacteriota; class Krumholzibacteriia; order WVZY01; family JAKEHA01; genus JAKEHA01. The sequence goes on along the minus strand of DASPGK010000073.1, from coordinate 6,858 downwards.
GGTCAATCTTGCTCGAGATGAGGCAGCCCCGTTGAAAGGAGCCGACCATGATGATAGCCACACCGACCAGCCAGACCCGGCGGGTCGCGGTCCCCGAGATCGCGCAACTCGTCGAATGCGCTTCGCTTCGGACCATGGAACTCTTCCGGGACGTGACGTCCTCCGACCTGGCCCGCGTCGCCGGGATCACTCGTTTTCAGTCCGTCGACAAACGGACCCGGATCGGCCTGCAGAGCGACCCCGGGAACCTTTCCTTCTTGATGGACGGCCTGGCCAAGGTTTCGCGCTTGGACGGCAACGGCGGCGAGACCGTGCTGTACATGATGAAACCGGGTGAGGCCTACGGCGTTCCCGTCTCCGACTACCGCGAGGACGTCAGCATCACGACGCTGCAGTCCAGCGTGGTCGCGCGCGTGCGCGTGCGCGAGTTGGAGCAGATCGTCGGCAGCGCCCGCGTGCAGGCCGAGATCAGCCGCATTCGATCGCTGCGCATGGCGCAGATGGAAGACCGTCTCGACGAGATGTCGGGGCGCGTGCCCGCGCGCACCGCGCGCATCCTCCTGCGCCTGTGCAAGGAGTTCCCGAAGGCGCTGCACTGCGGTACCAAGGTCAATGTTCTGCTCACGCAGCAGGACATCGCCAGCATGATCGGTGCGACGCGCGAAGTGACCAGCAGCACGCTAAACGTGTTTCGCCGCCGCGGATGGCTGGGCATCCACGATCGCTACATGTGCATCCACGATCAGGACGGTTTGTACGAAGCGACGAGCTGCGCGAGCGCGGTCTGACGCGACGCAGAAAGGGTTCGGTCATGAAAGGAAGGGGTCTCGCGCTGCCCGCGGGTGCGCTGCTCGCCGGAGTTCTGCTCTCCGGCGGGGCGATGTGCATCGGCGGTGCGTGTAGCCGCGACGACGCGGCGCGGCTCAAGCGCCAGGAGCGCCGTCAGTTCTCGATCGTGATGGAGAGCAAGATGCGGCAGCTCGACCGCGGGATCGCGAGCCTGGGCGACACCCCCACGCTGACCGACAGCGTTTTCGCGAGCGAAGTGGAGGATCTCAAGCGGAACCAGCAGGCGTTGCGCTCCCGCCTGGCCGCGATGAGCGCGGTGCCCGAGCGAGAATGGCCCGCGCTGCGCGACTCCGTCGAGACCGACTACCACCACGTGCGCGAGCAGTACGGGGCGTTGGTGCACCACGAGACCCTCGCCGAGCCCGCACCGGCCGATTCGTCCATGGGCGACGCCCCCTCGCTGCCGCGCTAGCCGTCGCGCCCGTGCGAGCGGCTGAAACTCCCTGCCTCCAAGACGACACACCATCGAAACCTGAAACCACCGGATCCCCACACCGGTCCCAATGCGTGGAACCGGGTGGACGGTCCGCCCGGTGATCCTATTCCAGAGGTGTGCCGATGCCCGCGTTTATCCGCTCGAGTATCCAGCCCGTTGCCCTGCTGCTCGTTTCCACTGTCGTCGTGGCGAGCTGTTCCTCCGGTGACAAGGTGGACAACGACTTCGACACCCACGTGGCGGTGCCCGCGTACTCCGGCCCAGGCCCGCGTGTTCTCTTCGACGAAGGCCACCACAATGTCCACCGGGCTTACAAGAGCTACCGGCCCTTCGTCGAGCTGATCGAGTCCGACGGCTACCGAGTCGCGCAGAGCACGAACGAGATCCGGGCCGAAGCGCTCGACGGCTTCGACGTATTCGTGATCGCGGCCGCGCTGGGCGACAACGACGTCAACGACGAGCCGGCCTTCGAGGAAACCGAATGCGACGCCGTTCGCGACTGGGTCGCCGGCGGCGGCGCGCTCCTGCTCATCGTGGACCACTTCCCGGTCGGCGATGCCAACCAACGGCTCGCGTCGCGCTTCGGCGTGCAGTTGGAAACGGGCGCCGCGGAAGACTCCGTGCACTACGATCCGGCGTTCGACCGCACGCACATCGTGTTCTCGCGGGACAACGGCGGGCTGGGGATGCACCCGATCGTCGAGGGGCACGATGCCGCGACCATGATCGACCGCGTGCTCACATTCACCGGCACCGCGGTCTACGCGGAGCCGCCGGCGGTGGGCTTTCTCGTGTTGACGAGCAGCGCCTTCGCACGACCGCCGCAACCGGTCGTCGTGCGAGACGGCGGCGACGTCGTCGTCAACGTCGCGTACGGAGATCCGGTCGCGGTTCCCGGCTGGTCGCAGGGGCTCGCGATGGAGTTCGGAAAGGGGCGCGTCGTAGTTCTCGGCGAGGCCGCCATGCTGACCGCGCGCCTGCACCGCTTCGACGGGCGACCGATCGGCATGAACACGCCCGGCTACGACAACCGGCAGCTCGCGCTCAATATCATGCACTGGTTGACGCGCGCCCCGGAGTGATACTCTCGCGCGCGGGAGACGGGAATGACCAAGCTCAACGTCGACGATATCGTTCGCTTGCTGGATCTGCGTCCGCTCCCCGAGGAGGGCGGTCTCTTCCGGGAGACGTATCGATCCGCGAACGCGCTCGACGGAAGCGCGCTCCCCGCGAGCTATCGCGGTCCCCGCTCGCTCGCGACGGCTATCTACTATCTGATCACTCCCGAGCTCTTCTCCGCGATGCATCGCGTGCGCGGAGACGAAGTGTTCCATTTCTATTTCGGTGATCCGGTCGAGATGCTGCAGCTGCGCGCCGACGGCACCGGCGAGAGACTCACGCTGGGCAGCGACGTGGCGCTCGGCATGCGCCCGCAGGTCGTCGTGGCGGGTGGCGTGTGGCAAGGGTCGAGGCTGCGGCCCGGCGGATCTTTCGCGCTGCTCGGAGCCACCATGGCGCCGGGATTCGACGTCGCGGATTTCGAGATCGGCCAGCGAATGCCGCTCGTGCGGCGTTATCCGGATTTTGCGGAAGAGATCGCGCGCCTGACCCGGGGCGAATAGTCGGCGCTCATCGATACCGGAGCTCGGCCAGCTCGGTGGCGATCCGCCGCCGGACCGCGGGGATTCGGCCCATCACTCCGATGGCCGCGTTGCGAAGCGCACGTGCGCGCCGCGAGCGCAGCGTCGCCATGCGCGTCGCGCGGTCGGTTAACGCCACCACGTGCTTCGCGACGGGACGACGAGTTCGTTCGTACTCGTCGAGCCGGCTTTCGCTCGCCCGTTCTCTTAGCACTTCCGCCAGCGCGTGGGCGAGCGCGACAGCGTCCTGGATGCCGGTATTCATCCCCTGTCCTCCCGCCGGGCTGTGCACGTGCGCCGCGTCACCCGCGAGCAGAATCCGCCCGGCTCGGTAGCGATCCGCCACGCGGTGGTGCACGCGAAACCGCGACCCCCACACGATCTCGTCGACGCGCGTCGTTCCGGTCGTCGGTCCCCTCGTATCCAGCAGCCGCTGCACGTCCGCCAGGTTCGGGTGCTCGGGCGCGTCGTCCATGGTCGCGACCACGCGGTGTCGCCCGCCCGGCAGCGGTGCCACCACCACGAGCCCGTCGGGTGACAGAAACAGCATCACTTCGTCGAGGCGCAGGGGCCAGCTCATGCGCACGTCCGCGAGCACGAACGATTGGTCGTACTTGTCTCCGGTGAATCCGATCCCCGCGCATTCGCGCACGGTGCTATGCATTCCATCGGCACCGACGACGTACCGCGCGCGAAGTTCGTGCGACGGCCGGCCTTCGGCCGCGACGGTCAACGAAGCACCGTCGGCGTCCTGACGCACGTCGACGACGTCGAATCCCCGATACAGACGCCCGCCCAACTCCCGAAGCCGGTCCGCCAGGATTGCTTCGGTGCGGAACTGTGGAATCATCAACGTGAACGGGTAGCGCGTGGGCAGCCGGCCGAAGTCGATCGTCGCCAGCGCGCGATCGCGGTCTCGCAGCGTGAATCTCGGCACGACGTGACCCTCGGCGCGCAGGCGCTCGGTGACGCCCAGTTCGTCGAGCACTTCGAGCGTGCGGGCATGGATCACCGCGGCGCGCGACGTATTCGCTCCTTCGGCGAGGCGGTCGACGAGGACGAAAGAAACGTCCTTGGCGGCGAGAACGCTCGCGAGCGCGAGTCCAGTGGGGCCGGCGCCGACGATGGCGACGTCGGCGGTCGACGGAAGTGTACTCATCACGGCGAAACGACCATCCTAAGGACTAGCTCCCCTTTCACCCCTTCGGTCGATTCAATCCCACGGGCGGTCTCCCGTATCCTGGCCAGGAGACAACAGAAACCAATTCAAGCGTCTCAACGCGCCCGACTTCGCATGGCGCCCCGGAGACCAAAGGAGAACGTCATGTTTACCAAAACCGTCATTCGCATGCTTTTCGTGATCGGAGCCCTGGGCTACGCCGGGGTTGCAATGGGTCAGGACGACGTCCACAACTATCTCAACGACACCGCCATCAAAGTGAAGGCTACCGAGAGTCCCGCCGAGAAGCGTGAGATCCTGAGCACGAGCCTCGGCGGCATGATCAAGGCGCTCGACACCGTCAAGAGTGCGCCGATGACGTCGGATCGGGACGACGCCAAATTGGATCGCATCCAGGCCACGCTGCAAGAAAAAAGCGATGAACTCGCCGGCGTCAATGGCTTCGACCGCGTCCCCGACGATCGACTCAACGCCTTCTCCACATACATCGTACAAGATATGGAACAGGCCGACAAGACCTTCACGATCAGCCTCGTCACGGCGCTCCTGATCGTCATCATCATCATTCTATTGGTCTAACGCGGGGACCTTCGAATCGATGACACGTTTTCTGCAAAGGCTGATCGCGGGCGCCAGGCAAGCACACTCGACTGAACTGGGAAGCAAGGGGTGCGTGGCGCTCGCGGTCTTACTTGCGTCGTGCGGTACGGTGCCGCCCGCCCGTCAGGAGGGGCAGATCGCTGCGAGCCCGCCGCGCTATTCGCTCGTGTTCATCATCCACGGCGACGGCGATTACCTCTACCACGACGCGCTCGGCAACGCACGCCGTGCGGACGAAGACGTCCTCTCCAGAGCGCAGGCGATCGCGGAGCGCAATCCGAACGCCGAGGTGTTCATCTTCCACCAGATCGAGCGCCGGCACGTGCTGTTCCTCATTCCGCGCCGCGACGGCCGTGCCTACTACTATCGACACGGGCACCTCCGGGAGCAGAAAGCGTACTGGCGCGATCAGGGAGACTCGCGGTTCGATCCCGAAGTGCGTCTCTACGAGCAGTTTGCCGGGACGCAGCCGCTCCCTCCCGTGCGGTTGTTCTTCTACTTCGGCCACGAACTCCCCGAGCTCAACGGCGCCGGCTACGATGCCTCGTACTCGGAACGCCGTGTCAGCATTCACGACCTGGCCGAAGGCGTACGAGCGATCGCCGGTGAGTCGGCGAAGATCGACCTGCTGGCACTCGCTACGTGTTTCGGCGGCACACCCTACACCGTGGGCGCGCTCGCGCCCCACGCGCGATACATCGTCGCGTCGCCCGACAACCTCCATCTGTCCTACTTCGACCTCGAGCCGCTGGCCGGACTCGACTTCGGATCGAGCGACGGCGACATCACCGCCTTCGCCAACCGTTTTGCGCGCAATGCGTTCGAGCAACTCGCCAGAGACGTGGAAACCGTGGTCAGTGTCGTCGTCTACGACGTGGATGCCGTGAGTGGATTCGTCGATTCGGTGGCCGACGCGTACGCCCGCACGGTAACCGCTGCAGATGGAACCATACCCGCACCCATCGAACGGTGTGACTGTGCCGACGAGGTGACCTACACGTCGCCCGGGATGAATGATGGGCTCACGGTCTTTTACCGCGCGCCCCGATTTGGACGCATGAAGAATGAACCGCGCCACTCCGGTTGGGAATGCTGGCGCGCGACGAAGTAGCTCTTTAACCGTGAAGGAGGTGGGCATCATGCTGTGGACCATCGCTGTCATCATGTTGGTGCTTTGGCTGCTTGGACTGATCACGTCGTACACCATGGGCGGGTTCGTTCACGTCCTGCTGGTCATTGCCATCGTGATCGTACTGTTGCGTGTCATCCGGGGCCGACGGGTGTAACCGTCGCTCCCGGTCGGTAGTCAATGGCTGGGTCGTCGTCCCGTTCAGCGGGGCACGGTCTTGCCCTAATTGGATGAGCAAAGGGAGATCCGAGATGAAAGCGCTCGTTTATCAAGGCCGGGGCAGGCGTTCCTTCGAGGACAAGCCCAGGCCCGCCATCAAGGCCCCTACGGACGCCATTGTCAAAGTGACGAACCCGACGGTTTGCGGCTCGGACCTGCACGCCATGAGGGGTGATGCCCCGCGCATTGCCCGCGGGCGAACTCTCGGAAGCGAAGGCACCGGCATCGTTGAACGAGTCGGCGACCGCGTCTCCAACTTCCGCGCGGGCGATAGCGTGTTGATCTCGGGCCTGACGTCGTGCGGGACCTGCGTGCACTGCGAGCGGGGACAACCGGCGCGCTGCGAGAACGGCGGTTGGTTACTCGGATGCGAGATCGACGGGACTTGCGCGGAGTACGTCCGCGTGCCGTTCGCGGACTATAGCCTGCTCTCGGTTGCCGGCGCGGGTAGCCGCGATACGGACGGGCCCTGGATCGACAATCTTCCCGAGGGCTTCGTGCGCAATGTCATTCATGGGCCGGACGAACGCATCGACACGGCCCCCATTGTCTTCGGGGGTTCGGTCGGAATGGGCCCGCTCCTTACCGTCATGCAGTACTACCGGACGGTGCTTCGTCCCAGCGCACGCAGCGTGCGCACGAGCGTCAGTGGTCATCCCGAGTCGCGCAAACCCGCGCTTCGCAACAATCGAAGGGGTTTACGCCAGCATCTCTTGCATTACTTCGCGCCTACGAGAACGAGGTAGGCACAACGAGAAGGAGCAACCCATGAAACGAGCGACTTCACTACTCGTGGCGATGGTGG
>DASPGK010000072.1:0-5989 GCA_035620655.1 Candidatus Krumholzibacteriia bacterium | reverse complement strand
GGCCATCCATTCCGACTTGGGGACGCGCATCACGACCGTGAGCACCTGGCAGGCGGGCTACTACATCCCGGCGGTGGAGCCGGGGGCCGGGCACATCGACCTCGTCATCGACAGCCTGGTCCTCCAGCCCAACCGCTATTATCTGTCCATGTGGATCTCGACCGTCGAGGAGTGGTACGACGTCCTCGACCACTGCATCGCGATCGACGTCGAGGCCGCCGACGCACTCGACAACCAGGGCCGCGGCCTGCACCCGAAGTGGGGGCTGGTGTTCACGCCGTCGCGCTGGAGCCTGGGACCGCCGGTGGCCGCGCGCTAGACGTCGGCCGGCGGCCCGCGCAAGGGACCATGAGAATCTTCGCGTACATACCTCGCCGCCGCCTCTTACTCACCGTCGCCGCGGTCGCGACGATCCTCGCCCTGCTGGCCACGGCACTCCCGTGGTGGGCGACGATCCCGCTCGCGGTCCTCTTGTGCGCGCTCTACGTCGCGCGCGAGTCGATCGCGGTGCGAAACCGCTACGAAGGCGTGCTCGAGGGCATCCGCAAGATCCACGGCGACGCCATCGGCGAGCTCTCGAGCGTGCGCCCGGGCGAGATCGACGCAGCCATCTACAAGGCGCTCAAGGAAATCGCGACCGAGCTCGAGCGCAAGAACTTCCAGTTGGTCGAGAAGAACATCCAGCTCTTGAGCATCAAGGAGATCGGGCTCACGCTGGTCTCCTCGTTGGACGAGTCGAAGGTGGTCGACGCGGTCATCAACTTCCTGTCGAAGGGCTTGGGTTACCGCGAGTTGTTCGTCGGCATCTTCCACCCGGACGAGGAAGCGTTCAACCTCTACGTCTTCCGCGACACGCCCGAGGGCCACGTGCACGCGCAAGTGCGGGTGTCGCTCGAGGAGCTGGACGGCCTGTTGCGCAAGTCGGTGCAGATGCACCAGTCGATTTTGATTCGCGACCCCGAAATGCACCCGGTGGGGAGCGCGGGCGGGGCGCCCTTGTTTCGCGATTCGACCATGAGCTCGTACATCGTCGTCCCCTTGGTCAAGAGCGGCGCCACCCAGGGGTGCGAATCGCGCAACGACTGCGTGCTGCACATGACGCAAGTCCGCCGCGAGACGGCGTCCATCGAGCACGGGTTCCGCTGCCCGGCCTGCGATCGCATACCGCTGCTCGGCGTGGTCGGCGTTACCGACGGCTTCAAGGCGGCCTCGCTCTCGCGCGTCGACTTGGTCTCGGTGGAAACCCTCGCGGTCCAGCTTTCCACCATGCTCGAGAACAACAGCCTGTTCGCCGAACTCCAGCAGGAAGAGAGCTTCCGCGACAACGTCATCAACAGCATGATGAACGGGCTCATCACCGTCGATCAGCGCGGTCGCGTGCTGTTCGCCAACGCGCTGGCCGAAGAGATCACGGGCCATACGGTGGCGGAGCTGCGCCAACTGCGCGTGCAGGACCTCATCAACGACAGCCCCACCGGGACGGGGGAGAACCCGGTGATGCGCACGCTCCGCACCGGCCGGCGCGCTTTCCAGCAGGAGGCGTGGCTGGCCAAGAAAGACGGCACCAAGGACCCGGTGGTGCTCAACACGACCCTTCTCTTCGACGAAAAGAAGCAGCCGCAGGGCGCCTTGGCGGTATTCAACGACATCACGCGCCAGAAGCGCATGGAGGAGCAGATCTCGCACCTCGATAAGCTGGCGGCGCTGGGCCGGCTCTCCTCCAGCATCGCGCACGAGATCCGCAACCCGCTGACCGGCATCGCGGCCGGCATCCAGTACCTCCAACGCGCCGGCCAGGTGGCGGACAGCCAGCGCGAGAACATCGAGTTCATCCTGGACGAGGTCAAGCGCATCGACCGGCTGATCGGCGACCTGATGTCGGTGGTGCGCGTGAGCGACCTCATCTACGAGGAGACGTCGCTCGAGGAGCTGATCCGCAACGGCATTGCCAGCATGTCCGACCTGGCCCAGCGCAAGTCGGTGACCGTGACCACCGAGTTCCCGGGCGAGTCGCGGCCCATCGTGGTCGACGCCGATCGCATCACCCAGGTCATGATCAACCTGCTCAAGAACGCCATCGAAGCCAGCCCGGCCGACGCCAGCGTCACCGTATCGCTGTCTTTTTCGCCCGACGTACGCGACGTTCTGTTTGACGCGGTGGGTGATTTTGCTATCATCCGCGTGCGCGACAACGGGTTGGGGCTCACGGAAGAAGACAAGCAACGCGTCTTCGAGCCATTCTTCTCCAAGAAGTCGGGCGGTACCGGACTGGGCCTGTACGTGACGCACAGCATCATCGAGCGTCACAGCGGCTACATCTACGTCGACAGCGAGTACGGCGTGGGGACGACGTTCTCGGTCTATTTACCCGTGAAGCAGGTGCAGCATGGAGACTCCCGTGAAATCGGTCATCCTGTTGGTGGATGACCAGGACACGATTCGCTTCTTTCTCGAAAAGACCCTGAAGCAGGAAGGGTACGAAGCGGTGACGGCGCGTACCGGTGCCGAGGCCATCGAGAAGGCGCGCGAAGTCGTGCCCGACCTGGTCCTGCTCGATCTCAAGCTCCCGGACATGGACGGGCTCGAGGTCCTGCGGCGCATCAAGGACGTATTCCCGGAGATCGGGGTGGTCATGATCACGGCCTTCGGCGACATCGAGACCGCCGTCACGGCCATGAAGAACGGCGCCTACGACTTCGTCTCCAAGCCCATCAACCTCGAGCAGCTCCTGATGGTGATCCGCAAGGGGCTCGCCAGCGAGCGCCTGAACCGCGAGGTCCTGGAGCTCAAGCGCCAGATGGACCCCGAGGTCGGCTTCGACTACATCCTGGGCGAGACGGGTGCCATGAAGCGCGTCTACGAGATCGTCCAGCAGGTGGCCAAGAGCGACACCACCACCGTCCTGATCGAAGGCGAGAGCGGGGTGGGCAAGGAGATGGTCGCGAGGCTGATCCACCGCTATTCGAATCGCGCCAACAAGCCCTTCATGGACATCAACTGCGCGAGCCTGCCCGAGACGCTGCTCGAAAGCGAATTGTTCGGCTACGAGAAGGGGGCCTTCACCGACGCCAAGGGGCAGAAGCAAGGGCTGCTCGAGTTGGCCAACCGCGGGAGCCTGTTCCTGGATGAAATCGGCGAGATGAGCCTCACCATCCAGGTCAAACTCCTGCGCGTGCTCGAGCGCATGGAGTTCCGGCGCCTGGGCGGAACCCAGGACATCCATGTCAGCGTACGCGTCATTAGTGCCACCAACCGCGACCTGCAAAAGGAAGTGGATGAAGGGCGCTTCCGCGCCGACCTCTTCTATCGCTTGAAGGTGGTCCCGCTGTACATTCCGCCGCTGCGCGAGCGCAAAGAGGACCTCCTCAAGTTCGTGAACTACTTCATCAATATGTTCAACACCAAGTTCGCGAAGAACTTCAACCAGATCTCCGACGACGCGCGCCACGCGCTGCTCTCGTACCCGTGGCCGGGGAACATCCGCGAGCTCAAGAACGTGATCGAGCGCGTGGTCCTCTTGGAGACCGGACCGGTCTTGAAGCGCGAGATGCTGCCGTTTGCGACCCAGCGCGTGGACGAGGGGAGCATCGGTCGCCGCATCGACGCCATTCTCTCGTCGCCGCTGCCCGAGGACGGCGTCGACTTCGAAGGGCTGGTGGGCGATTTCGAGCGCGCGCTGATTCTCAAGGCCTCCGAGGAGTCGGGCTGGAACCAGAGCAAGACCGCGCGCCTCTTGAACGTCAAGCGCGACAAGCTCCGCTACCGCATGAAGAGCTTCAACCTCGGCGATGAAACCGAAGAAGTCCCGACGACGTCGTAGCGGATTGGTCTGGGTGGCGCTGGCCGCCTCGCTGGGGGTGGCGTGCGGCTACAGCACCACCTCGCGAACCGCCAAGGACATCAAGTCGATTTACGTGCCGTTCTTCGAGAACGAGACGGCCGAGCCCAACCTCGAGATTTCGGTGACCGAGCGCGTGATCCGAAACCTGGTCGCCGACAACACCCTCAAGGTGGTGTCCGAAGACGCGGCCGATGCCGTCCTCGACGCGCGCATCGTCGAGTTCAAGAATCAGCCCTTCTCCTTCAACCAGGACCTCAACGCGGAAGAGTACATCGTCGTGATCAAGGTGGTGGCGACCCTGTTCAATCGCCGGACCAACGAGGCCATTTGGCAGGACCGCTCGTTCCAAGGCGACGGCTCCTACTTCATCGAGTCGGTGGGGGAGGGGCGCACCTTCACCGACGCGATCGACGAGTCGCTGCGCGAGATCACGGAGCGCATCCTGAACCTCACCGTGCAGGACTGGTGACATGGCGGGACGTCTTTCGGGATACAAGAAGCTCTTCGACGAGGTCCGCCAGGGGCGCGTGAAGGCGCTCTATTTCCTGCACGGGCCCGAGGAGTACATGAAGCGCGAGTTCGTGCGCGAGCTGGTCGGCGCCGCGCTACCCGACGCGGAACGCACCTTCAACCTCGACGTGCTCCACGGGGACGAGTTCGACGCGCAGGCCTTCGACGACCGCCTGATGTCGTTCCCGCTCTTCTCGGCGCGTCGCGTCGTCATCTTGCGCAACTTCGAGGCGCTTTCGCCGTCCAACCGCGAACGCGTGATCGAGCGCGCGGGCGGGGTCCCGGATTCGATGACGCTGGTGGTCGAGTCCAACGACGAGAAGCTCGAGACCGCGGCCCATAAGAAGCTGGCGGCGCTGGCGGCGCAGCGCGGCGTGGCGTTCGCGTTCGGGCCCCTCGACGAATCGGAGAGTCTGGAGCGCGCGCTGGCGCGCTTCCGGCGCGAGGGCGTCCAGATCGACCCCGACGCCCTCGACCTCCTGGTGGAGAGCGTGGGGACGCAGCTCATGGACCTGGCCAACGAGATCGACAAGATCCTGCTGTCCGCCTCCGACACCAAGACCGTCACGCGCGAGCGGGTGGCGAGCGTGGTGGGGAAGTACCGGACCGAGAGCCTCTTTTCGCTCCTGGACGGCGTGGGGGTGGCCGCCCCGGCCACGACGCTCTCGCGCCTGTCGTCCCTCCTCGACGCCGGCGAGGAGCCCGTCTTCGTGGTCGCGATGATGCTGCGCCGCGTGGTGGCACTCCTCGAGGTACGCCACGTCGTCGCCGAGCGCGGCCGCGCGGTGTCGTCGGACCGGGCCCTGGCCGACTCCATCGCCGCCACCCAGAGCCCGTACTTCGCCGGCAAGCTGCGCGAGCAGGCCGCGCGCACCACCTCACGCGCCCTGGAGACACTGCTCGCGAATCTGCGCTGGGCCGACCTCAGGCTCAAGACGACGAACCTCGATCCCAAGTGCCTGGTCGAAGAGGCCCTGGTCGCCGCGCACGTGGGGAAAGCGCTTGCCAGCCCCGCGCTTGCGCCGTAGAGTGACCTCCTCGTGAGCGCCGCGGCGGCGCAGCGGGGGCCCGGCGCTTCGAAACGGTCTTAACCAGTAGCCGCAATCTCCTATGGATCAAGAAGTTCGAGTCAATGCCCGCGGGCTATCCGCGCCCGGCCCGCGCATGATGGTCGACGCCGCGCTGGAGAAGGAGCAGCCCGCGCTGATGCGCGTCGTGGTCAGTAACGCGCCCGCGGCCGAGGACGTGCGGCGCTATCTGGAAGCCCGCGGCGCCCAGGTCGAGATCGACGGGGTCGGCACCGAGTTCCACGTCCTCGCGCGCTTTCCGCGCCCGTAGCCGCGGCGGCCGCGCCTTCAACGTTCGTTTATGGCGAAGTATCCCCACGCAGAGATCGAAGCCAAGTGGCAGGAACGCTGGGCCCGCGACGGGCTCATGCGCTGCGATCTGTCGAAGACCGCCCAGAAATACTACTGCCTGATGATGTTCCCGTACCCCTCCGGCGAACTCCACGTCGGCCACGGGCGCAACTACGTGATCGGCGACTCGCTGGCGCGCTTCAAGAAGATGGAGGGTTTCGAGGTGCTGGCCCCGATGGGCTGGGACGCCTTCGGGCTGCCGGCCGAGAACGCCGCCATC
>DASPGK010000071.1:0-4575 GCA_035620655.1 Candidatus Krumholzibacteriia bacterium | reverse complement strand
ATAGACGATCATGTCGGGGGGGATGCCGCGACACGCGCGATAGACGTCTTCGGGGAAGAACACGCGGGTACCGATGGGGTTCCCGTCGGCGTCACCCAGCGCCTCCAGTTTGTCCTTGATCTCGCGGCGAACGCGGCCGACGTCGCCGGCGGCGATGCGGCCGCTGGGCTCGCGGCCTTCGATATTGAGAAACACGCGGGCGTAGTAGCCGCCGTCGCCCCAGGCCGTGGTCGCGCTCCAGTCGACCATATCCGCGGTCAGTCGCGTGGGGGAAGTCGGATACGATTTGAGCACCAGGTAACCCTCGCGAATCAGGAACTCGTTGATGGCGACGGCACCCACCATGCGCTTGGCACCGTGGTCGGAGACCACGATCACCGACGTGTCGGGCGGTAGCGCGTCGACGGTGCGGCCGATCTCGGCGTCCATCGCGATGTAATAGTCCCGCACGACGTTTTCGAACTCGTTGCCGCGCTGGTACAGGCGATGGCCCGGGTCGATGAAGCGCCAGAAGGCGTGGTGGATGCGGTCCGGTCCCATCTCCACCATCATGGCGAAGTCGAAATCGTCCTCCGCCAGGAGCGCCCGAAAGGCACGAAAGCGGCGCTCGGTCATGGCCTCGATCTGGGCCAGCGTCTCGCGTCGGCGCTCGTTGCGGAAGTCCTTCACGTCGATCAGATACTCGCCCCCCGCGAGGGTGTCGATGCGCGCCTGCAGCTCCGGCGGGTAGGTGAAGGTCGCGTTGCGATCCGGGGTCAGGAAGCACCCCACCATGGCGCCGTTCAACGGCTTGGGGGGGTAGGTCAGCGGCACGCCGAGCACCAGCGAGCGCCTCCGGTTGACGGACAGTATGTTCCAAACCGTCTTGGAAGTAACGTGTGTCGCATTGACGGTGAAGGTATCGTCGTAGGCGTACGATTTACGATTTCGAAAACCATAGACGCCCAGGGTTCCCGGGTCGTGCGAGGTCATCATCGACATCCACGCCGGCACCGTGATGGGCGGAATGGTCGACTGGAGCCGGCCGTGCAGCCCATCCGCCATCAGGCGACGCACGTTGGGCAGCTCGGAGAGCCAGGGCCCGAACAGGAGCTCGGGGGTGACACAATCCAGGCCGATGACGACCAGGCGACGGCTCATGCCGTGCGTTGTCCCGCGTAATGGCGCTCGAGGATGGCCGAAACTTCGCGGCGCGTGAATTCTTCCGGGAGCGGCGTGCCGGCGGCCAGGAGCTCGCGTACCTTGGTGCCGCTCAGGGCCACGCGCTCAGCGGCGCCGTGCGGGCACGTCTTCTCGGACGCCATGCCGCCGCAGCGCCGGCAGTAGAACGAGTGTTCGAAAAACACCGGCGTGATGCCGATCTCGTCCGCGCCGAACTGCGAGAAAATGCGTTGCGCGTCGTAGGTGCCGTAATAGTTACCGACGCCCGCGTGGTCGCGTCCCACGATGAAGTGGCTGCACCCGTAGTTCTTGCGCAGGAGTGCGTGCAAGATCGCCTCGCGTGGCCCCGCGTAGCGCATCGCGTACGGAAAGACCGATAACGAAACATGGCTGGCCGGGAAGTAGTTTTCCGTGAGCGCCAGGTAGCACTCCATGCGCGCGGAAGCCGGTACGTCGTCGGATTTGGTTTCGCCCATCGCGGGGTGGATGAGGAACCCGTCGACGGTTTCGAGCGCGCACTTGATGAGATATTCGTGCGCGCGATGGATCGGATTGCGGGTCTGGAACGCGCATATCCGATCCCACTTTTTCTCCGCGAAGAGGGCGCGCGTCTCCATCGGGTCGCGCTCGTGCGCTTCGAAAGGCCCCGACTTCGAGCGCTCGATCAGCCATACCTTGCCGCCGAGGTAGGTGTCTCCGGCCGACTGCAGGTACTGCACGCCGGGGTGTTTGGCGTCGTCGGTGCCCAGGGAGAGACGCGCTTCGCGCGCCTTGTCCGGCGTGTAGACCTCTTCGACGTCGATCACGCCCTCGATCTCGCCTTCGGGCGAGCGGAGTGCGGCCGAGAAGGGAGCCCGTCGATCGCCGAGCACCGCGCGCGGCACACTCAGCGTCACCGGCAAGGACCATGGCAGCCCGTCGGGCAATCGCATGCGGTCGAGCACCGATTCGTACTGGTCGCGGCGCATGAACCCTTCGAGCGGACTCATGGCGCCGATGGCGATCAGCAACAGGTCCGAAGCCTCGCGCGCGCTCAAATCAAACACGGGCAACGAAGCCGCTTTCGCGCGCTGACTCGCGCGCTCCGATGGGGGCACGATGCGCGAGACGAGCGTCCCGCCGTGCGGCGTTATCATGAATCGGTCCTCCTTCGAGGGGACGGGGTCAGTCGAGATAACCGAGGCGGCGCAACTTCTGCTTGACGGCGTCCAGCTCGTCGGGCGTCAGTCGGTCGGTCTCGCGATGTCCGCGCTCGCTCAGCACGTCGCGCAGCACGTAGACGATGAAGTCGGTGGGGGAGTTGAAGCCCGACTCGTCGATCAGTTGCTGTACCTTGTTATAGAGCGGACGGGGTATCTTGATGGTCACCTTGTCGTTCATAGATTGTAGGCTCCTCGAGCACTAAGATTGGAGTATTATAAGGGTGTCGCGGCGCCGGGATCAAGTCCGATCCTGCCGGGACCCCCAGCAACCCATATGGATGGCCGATCTTCCGTGAAGCGCTTCCTGCCTTGGATCATGCCCCTGTTCGGGCTGGCGGTCTTCGTGGTCGTGGTTCAGCAGGCGGGCCCGGCCCGCATCGCGGCCGTTCTGGCCGAGGCCGACACCGCGCAACTCGTGTGGGCACCGGTCCTCGTGGGCGCGATCGCAATCGCGCGGGGACTGCGCTGGCGCTACGTCGCCCGTTCGGTCGGGATTCCGTGCGGGCTGCTGCGGGCGACCCAGGTCTGGATGATCGCGTTCTTCGCGTCGTCGGTGACGCCGGCCAAGGCGGGCGACGCGGTACGCGCCGTGTACCTTCGCAACGACTCCGGCCGCCCGCTCGGCGAGTGCTTCCTCACCGTCTTCGTCGACCGATTGTGGGACCTCGGCTTCGTGCTGTTGGCCGGCCTCGCGAGTGCGCTCGTGTTCTCCCATCGCTACATCGCCATCCCGTCCGCGTCGCTGTTCATCGCAGGCGTGGTCGTGATCGCGGGGGCCGCCGCCCTCATGACGCACCGCGGCGTCATGCGCGCGCTGCTCAAGCCTGCGTTCCTTCTGCTAACACCGGAGCGGCACCGCGAGACCTTGAGCTCCAGCTTCCATACCTTCTACGACGCGCTTCGCAATTACGGTGAGAGCAAGCGTCGCGCGCTGGTGATGGCGGTGCTGACGCTCGTCGGCTGGGCCCTCATCTTCACGCTCGCGGTCTACGTGTCGCGCCTGCTCTCGATTCCGGTCGATCCCGGCTTCGTGGTGCTGATCATGCCCATCGTGACGCTGGTCGAGCTGATCCCGTTCACGATCTCCGGATTGGGGACGCGCGACGCCACCGTCGTCTACTTCTTCTCCGTGGTCGGCGTCGGGAGCGCGGAGGCGGTCGGCTTCTCGATTGCCTACGTGTTGATCGGCACCTACCTCACCGCCCTCATCGGGCTGGCGCTCTGGGTCCGGCATCCGATCCGTTGGCGCGCGGCCCCGGACGCGTCGTGACACCCGCGTCGTGGCAGGACGATATCCTGGCCGCGGGCGAGCTCTACCGCGTCGGGGGCGCGGTGCGCGACCGCCTGTTCGCGATCGACGTCGCCGACACCGATTTTCTCGTGCGCGCGGTCGCCCCGCAGGATCTCGAGAAGATCCTCTCGCGACACGGCGTCTGGTCGCGGGTCGGCAAGGCCTTCGGCGTCTACAAGTTCACGCCCCGCGGCGGTGCCACGGTCGACATCGTGTTTCCGCGCACCGAGACGTCGATCGGCGTGGGCCATCGCGACTTCGAGGTTCGCTTCGACGAAACCCTGCCGGTCGAAGCCGACCTCGCGCGCCGGGACTTCACCATCAACGCGATCGCGGAGCGAATCCCCGACGGACGCCTCGTGGATCCGTTCCACGGCCGCGACGACCTCGAAGCCGGCGTGCTGCGCATGATCTTCCCGCGCGCATTCGACGAGGACCCGCTGCGAATCCTGCGGGGAGCGCGCTTCGCCGCGCGCTTCGGATTGGCCATCGACGGCCCGACGCGCGCCGCCATGACGGCGGCAGCCGGGCTCCTCGCCACGGTCAGCGCCGAGCGGGTTCAGGACGAATTGACCAAGACGCTCTCGCAGTGCGAGCGACCCAGCCTGGCGTTCGACGCGCTGCACCAGACGGGTTCGCTCGTGACGTGGCTTCCCGAGCTCGAGCGGTGCGCCGGCGTGGTCCAAAACGAGTACCACCCCGACGACGTGTACTGGCACACGCTCAAGACCTGCGACCGGGCGCCGCGCGAGCGACCGGTGGTGCGCTGGTCGGCGCTCCTGCACGACCTGGGCAAGGTAGACACGCGCCAGGTCATTACCGAGGACGGTGAGTCGCGCGTGGTGTTCTACGGGCACGAGGCGGTGGGCGCCGAGGTGGCCGAACGGGTGCTCTCGCGCTTGCGGTACTCGAACGAATTGG
>DASPGK010000070.1:0-4203 GCA_035620655.1 Candidatus Krumholzibacteriia bacterium | reverse complement strand
GTGGCGATCACCGGCTGGGCTGGGACGGTCGCGACACGGGCGGGAAGCGAGTTGCGTCGGGTGTGTACTTCGTGCGCATGCGCACACCCGATGCATCGGTCGCGCGCAAGCTGGTCCTGCTGCGCTGACGCGCGGCGCAAGGGCATGACGACGAAGCGTTTATTCGCGATCGGCCCGTGGGTGTCGGCTACGTGTCTGGCGGCGGCGCTCGCCTGCCAGCCCGACGTCTATCCTCCCGTCGAACAGTCGAAGCAGCTGGTCACCGCGGATCCCGTCGATCCCAAGGTGATCGTGTTCGTGATCGACGGCCCGCGTTATCAGGACTCATTCGGGGATTCGCTGCACGCCCACGTCGACGAAATCTGGAGCCAGCTGCGTCCGTTGGGGACGCTGTGCTCCAATTATCGCAACCTCGGTTGGACGCTCACCATTCCCGGCCATGCAACCATGCTCACCGGTGTTTGGCAGTACCTCGATAATGAGGGACTCGAACGGCCGCAAGAGCCCACCCTGTTCGAGTACTATCGAAAGGCGACGGGCGCGCCGGCCACGGACGCGATTCTCGTGGGCGGAAAACCCAAGCTCGCCGCGTGCGCGTACAGCAACGACGCGGCACACGGGGCCGCGTTCGGCGCGTCGACCGACCTCGACAACACGACCGACCTCGCGACCTACGACGCGCTCATCCAACGCCTGCAGACCGACCGGCCCCACCTGGCGATGGCGTCCTTCTCGCAGGTCGACCAAAAGGCGCACGGCGGCAGCTGGAGTGCGTACCTTCGACAATTGGAGATCGTCGACTCGCTTGCCGTGCTCACATGGAATTATCTGCAAGCCGATGCGGAGTACGCGAACCAAACCTACCTTTTCATCACCGCCGACCACGGCCGTCACGACGACGCACACGGAGGTTTTCAGAACCACGGCGACGCGTGCGACGGTTGCCAGCACGTGATCTTCATGGCGCTGGGGCCCGACATTCGTTCCGACTACGAGGTGACGACGCTCTACACCCAGCGCGACGTGTGCACCACCGTCGGCCAGCTACTCGGCGTGGCCGCTCCGCAGTCGGACGGATTTGCGATGGAGGAAATCTTCCAGCCGGTTTCGACGGGCGTGCGCTAGTCGAGTTGGCGAGATCACGGTGTTCGGGGCCGGTTGTGCGAGAGCCACTCCTCGATCTCCAGGCGTCCGCCGAAGGCCGGGTTGAGCGCAAGGCAGGTGTCAAACTCCTGGGTCGCTTCGCGCGGGCGGCCCTGGTCGCGCATCACGTAGCCCAGGAAGCAATGGGCGTCGGCGAGGTTCGGATCCAGCGCGATCGCTCTCGTGAGCTGACGCTCCGCTTCGTCCAGTCGTCCGAGCCGCATGAGTGTGAACCCGTGCGCAACGGTGATGCGGGGGTCTCCCGGGTTGGCGTCGACGATGGGCCGGCACAGCCGCTCGGCTTGCTCGAACGCCCGCTGCGCTTCGGCGATCCGCCCCGTACCTCGTAGCGCCTCGCCGAGCGTGATCTGCACGAGGAGGCTGTTCCCCTCGTTTCGTGCGAGCATCTCGAGGTGTGGAATCGCCTCCTGGAGTCGGTTGAGCGCGCTCAGAGCCTGGACCAGCGCGGTTCGGAACATCACCTTGTCGGGGCGCATTCGAACCGCCTGCTCGAGCGACACGACGGCGTCCTCGTAGCGCCCTGACTTGAGATCGAGGGCCCCCAGCAGGTAGATCGCGTTCACGTTGTTGGGGTTGGTGACCAGCGCGCGCTGCAGCCACACGCGTTGGTTCTCCGTGTCCCCGCGCTGCCGGTAGTACGTCGACACGACGACCTCGGTACGGCCCAGTCCGAGCGGGAGGGTTTGTAAGCGCGCGACGCTGCGCGGCTCGTCGGCGTTGACCGCGATCCAGGGCGTGGTGTGATAGAGCGACGTCGCGGCGGCGCACACGAGCGCCGAGACCACGACCGTGTGACGCACGCGCGGCAGCAGCAGCAGAACCAGAGACGCCGTCGTGAATACCAGCCCTGAGTGCGAGAGCAGATCCCAGTCGCGCGCGTATCCGAGATTCGAATCGCCGATCAACCAGCACGCCACCAAGAAGCCCAGTCCGGCGACCAGGACGAACCACGCGGCCGGGTGTCGACGCGCGTCTTTGGCGCGCACAGCCGCTGCTGCCGCGGGCAAGAACAGAAACATCCCCAGCGGACCGATCAGCAGCTGTTCGTTGAAGAAGTCGCGATAGTGCTGACTCGAGAACATGTAGGCACGGCTCGACTCGTGGGCAAACGCCGTCTTCACCATCCCCAGAAGCGTCATGAGGGGATTGTAGCCCTCGCGCACGCGTGAGAAGGCGAACACGACGGCGAAACAAATCGCGATCGCGACGCCCAGGTCGCGCAACGCGCGCAGGCGGGATTCTCTGTGTGCCAGCGCGCATGCAGCCAGCACGACGAAGGACGCGCCCAGGACCAATGACGATAGGTGCAGCGCGAAGCAGAGGATCAGCGCGAGTGCCGGGAACAGCAGCGGTGCCGCGCCGCGCAGGTGCCGCAGAGCGAGCCACAGGTACGCCACGACGCCGACCGCGTAGAACGAGTAGTTCTCGATGTAGCCGAAGAAGAGCTGCACGTACCCCTGGGCCACGACGGTGAGCCACACGAGCGCCGTGATTACCCGCGTGTGACGATCCTCGTCCGTCTTCACGAGGCGCGCGAGCTCGCTCGCGAGGAACCACGCGACCATCAGGAAGAAGAAGCCCGCCAGGACGCTGCCGGGCGCGAGGGCGTCCTGGGCGTTGAGCTCGATCGATCGATTGGGGTCATGGAACCACGACTTGGTGGTGCGATAGACCGCGTATTGCAGGAGACTCGAGAGCGGCTCGCGCT
Organism: Candidatus Krumholzibacteriia bacterium; assembly: GCA_035620655.1. GTDB lineage: Bacteria > Krumholzibacteriota > Krumholzibacteriia > WVZY01 > JAKEHA01 > JAKEHA01. Next base: position 1,331 of record DASPGK010000070.1, on the reverse strand, counting down.
CGAGCAATTGCCGCGAGGTGTCGATCTCCTCGACGATGATGTTGCCGTCGCCCAGATAGGTATGCGAGATGCGGGCGAACCAGAAGAGCAAAGCACCGGCGACGATGCACGCGGCGGCGAAGGCGAGATGGAGCCTACCTTCCAACGCGGGTCTCAGCGCATTCGTGACCGCATCGGCGAGCGCTTTGGGACGGACGATGGTCGTGAGCACGACCGCCGCGAGTGCCGCCGTGGCGACGACCAAAACCCAGAGTGGATAGAAGACGTAGAAGTGGACGCCCCACATCCACGAGAGGTTCGGTCGCGCCCCCACCGCGTGCAGGACCGCCGTCGCGATCGCAATCACCACGACGCACCCGATCAGAATGCGGTCGGCGCCGACTCCGGCCCGACGCATGCGTTGCGGGGCGGGCATAACTCGATGCTAGTCCAGGCGTCCCGCCGGTGGCAAGTCGACCCGTGACGCCGGTTCGGTCATGGGCATAACCGACATAAGCACAATCCCTTGAGGGGAAAAGAACGAGGCAATCGATTATTTGAGATAATTTTCTCTGAAATTGCTATACTCCCTTCGAAAGGACTATTTGGCCGAAGGAGGCAACCAATGAGACCAGTTCTATTGACCATAACGCTTCTCCTGGCCGCGACGGTCGCCCTCGCGGGTCCGCCGCAAACAGGTGTCTATCTTTCGAATGATTTCGGCGGCACCATGCTGCCCGGCCGTTTCAGCGAGTCGTGGGTGAATCCGCTGGCATCACACGGGCAGATCGGCAACACGATCCACGCCCTCTCGTGGGATGGCCTGACGCTCGGCGACGAGTGGAGGCTCTTGTGCCCGTCGATCGCGGCTGCGCCTGTGCTCGTCTCCGATAACCGCGACGGCAACGGCACCGGCGACGTGACCTACCAAACGCAGTATGGCGGCGGCACGTTCTGGATGTCGATGAACGGGCCGTGGGGTGACGGCACCGTGGATTACACCGGCGTCATTCAGACCTTCGTCGTGACGACCACGTTCCAGTACGTCTTTGGAAACGTTCTCGGTATTCGGGGCAACGTGACGATGAGTGGTTCGTTCGACGGCTACGACAATTGCTTCGACTACACCGTCAACAATACCGCGATCGTCGGCACCACCGACACGATGTTGCTCCCGGCGGACTACCCGGCGTTTCGCGACGCCAGCTGCTTCGTAGGGCCGACGCGGGGAAGTTGGGGATCGGTCACACAGATTGCGCTCCAGATTTACGGCTCGTGCACCGTTACGACGGAAGAGTCGACTTGGGGTGCGGTCAAGGCACTTTACCGATAATGGAACCGTAAGTCGTCGG
>DASPGK010000069.1:0-8890 GCA_035620655.1 Candidatus Krumholzibacteriia bacterium | reverse complement strand
ATTCGAATGAACTCGTCGCGCGAATACGGCCGGTCTTCGGGGAGCGTGCAGTAGCCCAGTGCTTCGAAGCGCTCGACCGCGCGGTAGCTCCAACTATCCAGCGGGATGCGTTCGTGACCGACCGCGTGGGTTACGACCGGGACGACCGAGAGTATCCACGCGAGCGTGAGAAAGAAGCGCGTGTCGGGTCGCACGACGCGACCGGCGCTCATGCGACGCGTTGCCGGTGGGCGTGCAGTTTGGCGTCGGCGGTGCGGAAACACTCGCGCGCATCGTCCTGGCGATCGGCGCGATCGTACACCATGCCGAGCGCGTAGAACGCGCGGTGGTCTTCGGGCGTCAGCTCCGTCACGCGCTTCAAGGGCGGGATCGCGCGCACGGGCTGGTTCAAATGGTTGTAGCACATGCCGATGTGATACAGGATCGACGGATGGTCGGGGCTCGCCTTGAGCGCGGACTGCAGGAGCTTGACCGCCTTCGCGTACAGCCCCTTGCGATAGTAGATCATCCCGATGAAGAAGGGCGCCTGCTGGTGCCCCGATTCCAGCTTGAGAACGCGCCGGAACGCCTCCAACGCGCCTTCCATATCGCCGAAGCCGTACAACGCGAGGCCCAAGTTGTAGTGCGCCTCCACGCTCTCCGGCGCGAGCTTGATGGCCTGCCGGAACTCGCGAATCGCTTCCTCGTGGCTGCCGTGCTCGCCGTAGAGCGCCCCCAGATTGAAATGTGCCTCGGCGCTCTGCGGATTGAACTGGAGCGCGCGCCGAAAGAACTGAATCGCCTGCGCATTCTCGCCGCGCAGGTCCATCAAGTAACCGAGGTTGGTGTAGGCGCGCGCGTGTCCGCGGTCCAGCGCGATCGCGCGGCGGTAGCATTCTTCGGCCTCGGGGCGGCGCTCGTTGCGCGCGAACGTCACACCCATGCGATAGTGGCACTCCGCGTTCGACGGCTCCAACTCGACGGCCTTCTTGTGCGCTCGCACTGCGTCGTCGAGCCGCCCGAGGCGGTCGTAGATGCGCCCGAGGAAGTAGTGCGGCAAGGCACGCTCGGAATCCTCGTTCGCCAGGCGCTCGAAGCACTCGGCCGCGACGAACAACTCGCCCGCGTCGGTCATGAATTGACCGATCGCGACCAAGAGCGACGCGGGCACCGCGTCGCGCCGTGCAATGCGCTCGATGGCGTCCAGCGCCTCGCGGCGCCGCCCGGCGTCCCAGGCCAGGCGCGCCCGCTCGAACTCGGCCTGGGGGTCGACCTCCGTCTCCACCCCGCGCCGGCGCAACAGGGGGATCCGAGCCGAGTTTTCCTTCCGCATGCGCAGCACGCCCGCCTCCTCGAGAAGACCCTCGGCGGACCGCTCCAAACGCGATAATTCACGCCGAGTCAACGAGATGCATTGACTTCGGGCGTCACCGTAAGTGACCTATCGAAAAACTGTCAAGACTTTTCCCCAAACGCGGAAGTGCTTTCTCACAAAGTGGTTCGGTTCCTTATCCACAGAAATGTTCGGGAGAGGGAGCGGGGGAACTGGCGGGCCTCTGGACGTCCCGCGGCGGGTGGCGCCGATGGGCCCCCCGCCGCGCAGCGTTCGCCGGGGGACGCCCGTTGTTCGCCGCGGGGTGGATCAGTCGACGATCTTCAAGTCGAAGACGACGCGAATCGGCGCCCCGCCTTCGAGCTGCGCGCGCGTGACGATGAGAGGCACCATCACGCGTACCTCGCGAATTTCCTGGGTGACGTGCGCCTCGACCGCCACGCGCTCTTCGATCGGCGGACGCGGTTCGGTCTTCGCGGGCCGCGCGTCGACTTTGGGACGGACCTCGCGCGCCGGTTCGGGCGCTTTCGGCGGCGCCGGCTTGGGTTCGACGCGGCGCATGGGATCGGTGACGAACTCGTCCGGACCTTCTTCGCGCGCGCTTTCCGACGCGAGCGATGCTTCGTCGAGAGCCGGCAAGCGGCCGAGCTCCATGTCAAACGGTGACTCCGGAATCGCGGCGAAGAGATTCTCGTCCACCGGTGCATCGCCGTGCCCGACCGCTTTGGCGGCGGGCGCTTCGGCGGGACGACGCCCCGGCGTCTTCGCGGGTCCCGCAGGCACCGGCTCCGGCGCGGGTTTGCGCGCGCTCGGCTTGGGGGCCGGAGCGCCCGGCTTCGCGGCTTGGCGTGTTGCCGCAGGTGGATCGACCTCGCGCAGCACCAAGTCGACGTGGTCGTCGTATTCGAATGGGTCGGCCGCCGGGGGATCGGCGGGCTCCGGCGGCGCCGGCTTGGGCGCGGTCGGTGTTGCCGGGCGTGCCGCGCGTGGCAGGGCGGTGGGCTCGATCACGATATCGGCCACGATCGCTTTGCCCTTGCCGCGTCCCGCGGGTGGCTTTGCGCCTGGGCGCGTCGTCTCGGCCGGCGGGGCGTCGCCGACCTCGGTCGACAAGTCGCCCTTCTCGAGCCGGTCCTTCAGCACGCGGTACACCATGGTCGCGATGCCGTGGAAGGTCTCGTACACGCCCGTGCCCTTGCTCGCGACCGCTTCGAACGACGGCTTCTTGAGCGGATTGAGGCGCGCGTCGAGCTCGGCGAGCGGAACCGCGTCCGGGAGGTCGCGCTTGTTGTACTGGATCACCCACGGGATCTCGTCCAGCGTCATCCCGTGCTCGTTCAAGTTCTGTTCGAGGTTGCGCAGACTCTCGAGATTCTCCTCGAGCTTCGCGCGCGAGGAGTCGGCGACGAACACGACCGCGTCGACGCCCTTCAAGACCAGCTTGCGCGTCGCGTTGTAGTAGACCTGGCCGGGCACCGTGTAGAGCAGGAAGCGCGTGCGGTAGCCGTTGATCTCGCCCAGCTCGAGGGGAAGGAAGTCAAAGAAGAGCGTCCGGTCGGTCTGCGTCTTCATCGAGACCATCTTGCCCTTGGCATTGTTCGGCGTCTTCTCGTGGATGAATTCCAGATTGGTCGTCTTTCCACTCACGCCGGGGCCGTAGTAGACGATCTTGGCGTTGATCTCCCCGCCGGTATAGTTCAGCACGACCATGTCGTCGCGTCCTTCCGTCTCGTGTGCGCGCGCGGCGTTCGCCGACGGCGCAGGGTTGATTGACGTCGCCCAAGTCGGGCGTGAGTTCTGCCGGGGCGGCCCACAGATCGTGCTCTTGCTGATGAGGCCAGGGTGAGAAAGCTCAAGCGCTTCTGCGAACGGACCGCCCCGGCAGCCGGCTAGCGGGCAAGTAGCATGCCAACCGAGGAGCCGTGCGGAACGCCCAACCCGTTTGAGCCACGCAACTTGACGCCGCTCGGGGCGGCCGCGGGAGGTTTCGAGCAGGACGCGGCTGCAATATGCTCCGGGACTTGCAAAAGCGCGACCCGGCGCCTAGGATAGGCGCCAGCTTCGATGGCAGCGATTCGCCGCGACGTCTCTCTCCCCTTCCTCAGCGCCGTGCAGTTCGTGGCACTGTCGGCCGATCGGTTGAAGCAGTTCTCCCTGGTCGGAATGCTCGGCCTGCTATCCCCCGGCTCGAGCGTCGATCTGCTCAAGCTGACGCTGTTCTCGCAAGTCCCCATCCTCCTGTTCACTCCGCTGGCGGGCGTGCTGATCGATCGCTGGAACAAGGCGCTCACGATTCTCGCCGCGTGCGTGGTACGCGCCGTGATTCTGATCGCGCTGCCGAGCGCCTACGCGCGTACGCAATCGCTCGACACGTTCTTCGTCGCGGCGGGCACGCTCGCATTCTTCGACTTGATGTTCGCGCCGGCTCGTTCCGCGCTCCTGCCCGAGGTGGTGTCGAAGGAAAGACTGCTGGGTGCCAACGCGACCTTCTGGACCCTGGGGATCGCAGGAACGCTGCTCGGCTTCGTCGGGGGCGGCTGGCTGTTCGAAGCCTGGTCGTGGCAGATGAGCTTCCACGTCGATGCGCTGCTCTACGTCGCCGCGGCGGCTCTCATGCTCCCGCTCGTGTTTCGGGAACGACCGCCCCGCACAGCACCGCTCGCGCGCGCGTCCATGCGCGAGGCCGCGTTGATCATGCTGCATTCGGTCCGCGACGCGGTCGTGCTGGTACGCGAGAGCCGCGAGCTGCGCGCGAGCCTGGGCGCGCAGGCGGCGCTCTTCGCGGTGGGCGGCATCTTGAGCATTCTCGCCATCGCGCGCATCCAGGAGGTGGCGCTGGACGGAAGCGCGCGCTTCTTGAGCCAGGTCGCGGCGGCGTTCATCGGGGGGCTCATCGTCGGGGCCTTCGTGGCGATTCCCTTTCGCGACACGCGGCTGCCGGAGCGGACGGTTTCGGTGGGAACGGTGGTGGCGGGAGTCGCGATCGCCGGCCTCGGGCGCACCGAGACGCTGATCCCGATGTGCGTGTGGTCCGCGCTCCTGGGCGCGGCGATCTCCCCCGTGTTCGTCGTGACCGAGACCTTGATGCAGCGCGTGAGCCCGCGCCAGTTCACCGGGCGCGTGTTCGCGGCGCGCGAGGCCGCCATCAAGGCGGCCTACATCGGGGCGGCGGTACTGGCGACCGGACTCGACGCGGTACTGTCCCGAACCGCACTCCTGGTGGGGTTGGGCTTATTTCTTGCTTTGCTGGGGGTCATCCTCGAACGCACGCGTTGGTCGAGATCGGAGAAATCGGAGTAATCATGAAGAACCGCAACACCTCATCGGGCATCGTCGAGAAGATGATGAAGGAGATGTTTGCCCGGTTGCTCAACATCGAAGTGAGCCAGAGCGTGATCGAGAAGCTGGTCCCGGTCATCGAGGGCGTGACCGAGAAGATCGACGGCCAGATCGACCTCGACACTGTGCAGGGCCAAAACACCTTCCGGGCCCTGATTTGCAGCATGGTGGCGCACGGGTGGGGCCTCGGCATGCACCCCGACAACAACCCCAGCGTCAACCTCGACTCCAAGGCGCTCGACGTCAAGGTGTGCAAGGACATCCTGGTCCCGATGGAGACCCTGAAGTCGATCCGCTACGTCAAGAAGGACCAGTACGGGCGCGTACGCAAGGCGCTCTTCGAGCCCGATCAGAACGCGCGCATCTGGGGATCCATCGACGAGATGCTGGAGAAGCTCGCGAAGGAAAAGTGGCAGGAGTAACTCAGGCCCGCGTGCCGCCGTTCTCGGTGTCGCTTCCGTTCCCGACCGCGTTTGCGTTGCGCTTCTCCAATTCCACCACCCGGCCGCCATCCTTGAACTCGACCGAGTCCATGATGCTGCGCATCAGGTAGACCCCGCGCCCCGACGCGCGCAGGAGCGCCTCGCCCTGCGTCGGGTTGGCGACCCTCCCCAGGTCGAAGCCCTCTCCTTCGTCACGCACGCGGATGCGAAACCGGTTGGAACTCGCGTAGATTTGAATGCTCACCTTCTTGTCCGCGCGCGACCGATTGCCGTGCACGATGGCGTTGGTGATGGCTTCGTCGCACGCGAGCGGGACGTTCACGCGCGTGTCTTGCGGCGGGTAGCCGAATTCCTTGAGCAAGTTCGAGATGTGGTAGTTGATGCCGAGCACGTAGGTGAGGTCGCTGGGGATCACGAAGTCCAGGCGCACGCTTCCGCGCCGCATGAGGTCGGGGTGGCGCTTGAAGTTGGGGACGTTGGGAACCGCGGTCGTGATCTCGCGTCCCAAGTTGACGCGCTCGAACGGCGGCAAGAGGATGCCGTGCACACCGATCGACTGCAAACGCAGCGCGCTCTGCTGGTCGCACTCACCCAAGAGCGCCATCAGCACGACCTGGGGAAAATCCAGCCGGAGCCGGCGCAGCGCCGGGATGTCGATGCGATCGCCGCGCGCGTCGACCAGGAGGACGAACGCCAGCGAGAGGCGCTCGAACTGCGCGAGCGCGTGACAAAGCGCTTCGATGGTGGCGAAACGTGCCGCCGAAGCCGGCGGGTCCGCGCAGGAGGCGAAGACGTGCTCCAGATAGGCGTCGTCGGCCGCGACGACGAAAACCGTTCGATCGCTTCTCATCGACGGTGCGACCGGCGGTAAGCCGGGAATGGAATCAGAAGACTTCTTGGCCATCGGCCAATATCTCGTTGAGCGCTTCCTTGAAGTAGCTGGTGGATTGCGCGGCCTCGGGGCCGACCTTTTCCTTGTAGAGCTCCCATGATTTCTTGATCTCTTCGCTCAGTGCGGTCATGAGATTGCCTTCGCGCAGCGCCTGATCACGACGCTCGCGATTGTAGTACAGGATGTCGGAGACGAGCACGCGCGCCAGTCGTTTGGCGCGATCCTCGCCCTTGCCGCCGCGACCGGACTTGGCCGGCGCCGCGGGCGCGGGAGCCGGAGCGGCCGCTTGTGCGCGCGCCGGCGAGTCTTCGGTTACGTCCAGAGGCACGGCGGCCGCGGCCTTCTTGCGCGGCGAGGCCGTCGTCTCGATGTCGAGAGGCACTGCCGCAGGGGCGGGGGCGGCCGCCGCGACACCGGCACCGACCGGGACGCGCTCGCTGCGAGGTGCCAGCATGAACACCGCTTTGCACTTCGGACAGCGCACTTTGAGCGGGTTGGCCGGGACCTTTTCCTCGGACAGGAAGTATTTTGCAGCGCAACTTTGGCACTGGATGATCATCGCGAATCACTCCGTCGGGAGGCTGGCCGCGGTGCCTTCACGGTCCCCCCGCGCACCGATCGATGTTCCCGGGTGGGCCGCAGGACGTCTCGGCGGACTTCGCCGAGGGGCACCCCGGCCTTGGGAGCAACTATCACGCCAGGAAGGACCTGCCGCGCCTCGACCCGCTGCGGGAATCCGCCGCACGGCAAAAACGCCCGCCTCACGCCGGACTCCGGCCCTACTGCTCCCACATGAAGCCCACGTTGAGCTGGTAGTACGTCAACGATACCTCGTTGCCGGCCAAGGACTCCGGCGTCGGCGACCAATGGTAGTGCGCATTGACGACGAACCACGCCCCGGTTTGGATGGGAATCACGACCCCGGCTTCCGGCGACGCGCCCCACTCCCACGAGTCTTCCTCGATCTCGGTGATGCCGAGTCGAAACGTCTGGATCAACAGGTAGCCACCGGCGTTCAGGCCGACGTAGGCGCGCGTCGAGCGTCGATTGCCGAAATACTGGTGCACGCCCACCATAATTGGAAACGAGTTGATGTACCGGTCCTGCGTGCCCGAGATGGCCCCGGCCTCGAGCTCGTAAACGCCGCCCGTGCGCTCGTGGAAGACGTTCCACGCCATCGTGATGCTCGCGACCGTGCCCCCCGTCAGCGTCTTTCGAAAATCGATGCCGGCGCCGCGGAAGCTCACTTCGTCGGTGAAGAGCTGGGTGTCGTCGATGGGAAACGAGACCTGCCACGTCGCCACGCCGAACCAATCCTGCGCGCGCGCGGCGGGAACCAGTGCACCGACGAGTGCCGCGACGACCGCGGACGCGGTGAGAATCTTCGCGCTCCTGTGTCGCATGCGGCGCTACTTTCCCGCGCCGAGATACGGCGATTGCGCGAAGGCTTGATCGATGCCGTTCAAGATGCGTTCTTCGACCGCGTCGCCTTGGACCAGGCCGTTCAACGCGCCGATCCAGATGGTCGGCACCCGGGTCTGGACCGTGTCGGCGGCCGCGGGATCGACCATTTGCAGGAACACGGAGCCGGTGCGATACGTGTACACGGTTCCACCGCCCCCGTACCACGGGTAATAGCCCCAGCCCCAGCCCGGCGGATACGGGTAATACCAGCCCCAGTAACCGCCCCACGGATATCCGGTGTAACCCACCTGGTCGTTGACCGCGACCGAAATCAGCATGAACACGTCCGCCACATTGGGATCGGTCTCGCGCGTGAAACCGAGGCCGCCCATGTTCGACGCGACGCGCGCGAGCACCTCGTCGTCGTAGGCGCGCGAGATGGTGTCGGTGCCGCCGTCTTCCACCAGGTGGATGATCGTGTCGGGCATCGCGTAGGACTGCTTCGACGAGAAATCGGCGCCGGGGTCGTACAACGTCACGATGACGTCGGAGTCTGCGATCGTGAGCTGGTCGCCGGGGTAGCACGAGCCGGCGATGGCGGCCAGCGCGAGCGCGAGGCACAGTCCGACGACTCCCCCGCTCGCGGGTCGCGATGAATCACGCATGATGGTTGGTTCCTTTCACGATTTCCGGCCCGGGCGTCGAGGGGAAATGTACGGGAAGGGTGCGGAAGTCACCAAGAAAAAACACGATGGGCTCGGGCTCGTCTAGAGGGCTCCCTCCGCTCTCAGGTCCTCGAGGGCGAGCGGCTTCGCTCCAGATCGAGCAGCGCCTCCTTGCGCCAGCGGCCGCCGCCGTAGCCCCCGAGCTCGCCCGACTTCTTGCGCACGCGGTGGCACGGAATGACGATCGCGAGGCGATTGGCGCCGTTGGCCGTGCCCACCGCCCGCACCGCACCCGGCCGGCCGACCGCGCGCGCGATCGCCTCATACGACTCGGTGGCGCCGTACGGGATCGCCCGCACCGCGGCCCACACGCGTTCCTGGAACGGTGTGCCCGGCGCGGCGACGGCGACGTCGAACCGGGTGCGCCGTCCCGCGAAGTACTCGTCGAGTTCCCTCGCCGCCTGCGCGATCACCGCGTTGTGACCCGGCACCACGACCGCCCCAAAGCGGCGTCGAAGCACGCCGACCTCGCTGGCAAGCATGCGCCGCGTGGCGAACTCGACCAGGCACAACGCCGACGCCGTCGCTCCCACGACGACCGGTCCCAGCGGCGTCTCCACCAGCGCCACCTCGATGCACTCGGTCGCGCGCGAACGGCCCGGCGGACGCCCGAACGTTTTCGCAAAGGCGGAACGGAATCCGCTGTGCGACTCGTAGCCGTGGTCGAACACGACCGCATCGAGATCGAGGCCCACGCGGATGTCGTGGAGCGCGCCCGCCATACGCCGGGCCCGGCAGTAGGCGTGGAACGTCATGCCGAAGCGGTCGCGGAAGT
>DASPGK010000068.1:0-14586 GCA_035620655.1 Candidatus Krumholzibacteriia bacterium | reverse complement strand
ATGAAGAGCATCGTGCGCGCATGCGCCGTGCTGCACCACGCTGCGCCGCGCCGAAGCACCGCACCCATTTCGCTGCACGGAATTTGCTGCATGGGGACGCCTCAATCCCTGGATTCAATAAGAACGGAAACCTCACCAGCGTCGATGCGCGCGCAACCACCGCGGCCGTCGCCGCCGAAGGAGCACCTCCATGCAGCGCATCGGCCATGCATCCGGATCAGTCTGCGTTCGTTCCTTTGGACTTGCACGCGCGGCCACGGTGGTCGTGCTCTCGTGGGCGGCGCTCGGCCACCCGCGGCCCGCGTGCGCGGTCGACGCGACCGTGCTCATGTACGGTGTCAAGCCCGCTACTTCATTCGACCTCATTCGGAACGGGGTTCCCGTTTCCGCGGGGGCGTCGACGGCTCTCGGATCGCTGGCGTTCGTGATGGACGTCTCCACGGGCACCCTCGTAGCCATCGCGCCCGTCGGCGATCTGGCGCCGCCGGCGCCACCGCTATTCACATCGGTCGAGGTGGGTCTGCCCGGGTGCGCGACCGCGTCGTGGATGCAAAGCGGCGATCCCACGGTCATCGGATACGTCGTGGCCTACGGAAGCCAGTCGGTCGCCGGGGGCGGCGCCTCGAACTACGAAAACATGATCGAAGTGGGAGCGACCGGCTCCGCCGAGGTGTGCTTCCTTCCGCTCGGCCGGCAGTACTTCGCCGTACGCGCGAAGAACATCGGCGGGATGCTGAGCGCATACTCGGTCGAGCGATCGGTCGACATCGTGATCGTCTCGGTGTTGATTTCGCGCTTCGACGCGCGGCCGCGGGGCGACGGGGTTCACTTGGAGTGGCAGGTCGAAGCCGATGAGGTCGTAAGCGGGTACCGCGTGTATCGCGGCGCCGCCGGCGAGGCGCAGCGCGTACTGAACGATGCGCTCCTCCCCAGCGACGCGACGTCGTTCGTCGACGCGAGTGTGCGGGGAGGGGTCGCGTACACGTACGTGCTGGCCGCGGTCAAGGAGAATGGCGAGGAGGTGTTCTCGATTCCGGTGGTGGCGATGGTGGCGCCGCTCTCCTTCGACCTCGAACCCAACGTCCCCAATCCCTTCAATCCCACGACACGCATCGGGTTTACGCTGCCGGAATCCGCACGCGCGATTCTTCGCATCTACGACGTGCGTGGGTCGCACGTGGCGACCGTGCTGGACTCGCCCCTGGGTGCAGGACGGCACCACGTGGAGTGGAACGGCGTCGACGACGCGGGCACGCCGGTGGCTTCGGGGACGTACTTCTACACGCTCGCGGCGGGGAAGCGGACGGTGGCGCGCAAGATGGTGCTCGTCAAATAGGAGCACGCGCGAGCGGGCAAGCGCCCCGCGAACGCACTTGCGTTCGCGGGAGCGCTTGACACATCGGCGCGAATTAGGGACGATCTGCTGGCTTTTCGAAACCCGCCGCAGATCGGAGTCAGTTCAATAATGAGCAAGCGTCCCACCGGCGCGCGCACGCGCCCCAGCGATTTCCCGCGCGGAGTCGATCTCTTGAGCGACCCGCTGCTCAACAAAGGCACCGCATTCACGCCCGAAGAGCGCGACGCCCTGGGGCTGCGCGGTCTGTTGCCGCCGCGCCCCGCCGACATGAACGAGCAGATCGCGCGCGTGATGACCAACTACCGCGCCAAGCCCAACGACCTCGAGAGGTACATCTATCTGACGTCGCTCCACGATCGCAACGAGACGCTGTTCTACCGCGTGGTCGTCGATCACATCGAAGAGTTGCTGCCGATCATCTACACGCCGACCGTCGGTCGCGCGTGCCAGGTTTACGGGCAGATCTTTCGCCGCGCGCGCGGGCTGTTCGTCACCGCGGACGACCGCGACCGCGTGAAGTCCGTGTTGAGCAACTGGCCGCACGCCGACGTGCGCGCGATCGTCGTCACCGACGGCGAGCGCATCCTCGGGCTGGGCGACCTGGGCGCCAATGGGATGGGCATTCCGGTGGGCAAGCTCGCGCTCTACACCGCGTGCGCGGGGGTTCACCCGGCCGTCACGCTGCCGGTGACACTCGACGTGGGCACCGATAACGAGTCGCTGTTGGACGCGCCGCTCTATCTCGGATTGCGCCGGCACCGCATGCGCGGCGCTCCCTACGACGCGCTGGTCGAGGAATTCGTCACCGCGGCCAACGAGCTGTGGCCCGGCGTGCTGATCCAGTTCGAGGACTTCGGCAACCAGAACGCATTTCGCCTGCTTGCGAAGTACCGCGAGCGCGTGTGCTCGTTCAACGACGACATTCAGGGCACCGCGGCGGTGACGCTGGCGGGGGTGTTCTCGGCGCTGCGCGTCACCGGCGGCGATTTGCGCCGCCAGCGCTTCTTGTTCCTGGGCGCGGGCGAGGCGGGCGTGGGCATCGCCGATCTGATCGTGTCGGCCATGGTGGACGCGGGAATGTCGCGCGAGGACGCGCGGCGCGCGTGCTGGCTGGTCGATTCCCACGGACTCGTGGTGCGAAGCCGCAAGGACCTGGCGGAGCACAAGCGGCCCTACGCGCACGAGGCCCCGGGTGCGGCGAACCTGCTGGACGCGATCCGCGCGCTCGAGCCCACGGCCTTGATCGGCGTCAGCGGCCAGCCGTCGACCTTCACGCGCGAGATACTCGAAGCGATGGCGAAGCTCAATGAGCGCCCTATCGTATTCGCTCTGTCGAACCCGACCGCCAACTCCGAATGCACCGCCGAAGAGGCCTACACGCACACCGGCGGACGCGCGCTGTTCGCGAGCGGAAGCCCCTTCGCGACCGTCACCTTCCAGGGGAAGCAGATGATCCCGAGCCAGGCGAACAACGCGTACGTGTTCCCCGGCGTGGCGCTCGGAATCGTCGCCTCACGCATCGCGCGCGTCACCGACGAAATGTTCGCGCGCGCGGCGCGCACGCTCGCCGGGCTGGTTTCGAAGGACGATCTCGCGAACGGACTGCTGTTTCCGCCGCTGCCGTCGCTCCGGGGGGTTTCTCTGGAGATCGCGGCGGCGGTGGCGCGCGTCGCCTTCGAACGCGGACTCGCGGGCACGGCCGAGCCCCGCGACTTGAAGGGATTCATCCGCGAGCAGGTCTTCGACCCCGAATATCAAAGCTACGTGTGAGGCGCTGCGGCGCTACCGCCATGCCGCCAAACCGATCGCGCCGCCCAGCGCGAAGAGTAGGAACGCGACGAGCGTGCTCGCCTGCGCGGCGGCGATGCGGGCGTGGTGCTCCGGTTCGGAGTGGACGATGCGGGCCGCGTTGAGGGCGGGGAGGAGGCCGACCAGCGCGAGCCACACGCCGCCCGGGAGTCCGGTTGCTACCAGGGCCGGGAGTACGGCGAACGGACCCACCGCAAGAATCGCGAAGATGCGCGCCGCGCGCGCCTTCCCCAGCCTGACGACCAAGGTGCGCTTGCCCGCCTGCGCATCCGCGCGCGCGTCGGGGAATTCGTTCACCCACAAGAACGCGGCGATCAGCACGCCCAGTAGAATCGACAGCGGAACGACGGGGCCGCCGATGCGGTGGTGCTGCACGAGGAAGGTGCCGCACGCGATCAAGGGGCCGTACGAGAACGCGACCGCGGCTTCGCCCCACCCGCGATACGAAAGTCGCAGCGGCGCGGCGTGGTAGAAGAACGCGCACGCCACCCCCACGACACCGAAGTACCACACGCGCGGCTCGCGCACCATCGCGATCACCGCACCGATCGCGATGCCGATCGCGTACGACACCGCCGCGACGCGCACGGTCTGCGCGCGCGTCAACAGCCCGTCGACGATCACGCGCTTGCCGCCCGAGAACGGGGTGCGCTCGTCGGACCGAATCGCGGCGTCGGTGCCCGAGTCCCAGTCGACCACTTCACCCGAGGCGTTCTTCGCGACTTCGATGGCGAGGATTCCGAGCACGGTGAGCACGAGCCACACCATCGACACCTCGCCCGCCCGCACCGCCGCGCCGGCGGCGAGCGTCATGGAGGCAATCGACGCGAGCGATATCTTGGGGTCGGCCAGCCGCCATATGCCCGCGCCGACGTTCGATTTCGAGTCGATGGTTGTCGTGTCCATCATGGGACGAAGCGTAGCGCGGCCCATCGGTTACCGCAAGCCACGCGCGCCGGGGCGCTTCGTGAAGATCGTCGCGAGAATTTTGTCGGCAACTTTCGAGGCGGTTCCGCGGTATTACAGCCACAAGGTCTGATGCAACCCCCGCCCCGGGGGATCATATGGGTATTTGCACCCGGGGCCATCCGGCCGAAGGAGATTTTGCATGATGTTCGAGCGCTCCATGATGAACGACGTGTGCGTCTTGACCCCGAAGAGGAATCTGACGGGTGGAGAGGAAACGCGTGCCTTGACCGATGCCGTCGAGGAGATCACCGCCGGTGGGGTGACCAAGGTGGTCATCGATTTCGGGAAGATCTCCTGGGTCAATAGTATGGGACTGGCCGGTTTGCAGCGGGCCCGGCTCGCGTGCGTCAGCCACGGGGCTGCGTTCGCGCTGGCGAGCGTCGGCGGCCGCATCAAGAACCTCATGCTGACCACCCGTCTCGTGATTCTGTTCGACACCTACGAGACCCTCGACGAAGCCCTCGCCGGGCAGGAATCGACCAACGCGTAACCCCAAACGAGAAATCCCGGTGCCGACTTTCGTCGACACCGGGATTCTCCTAGTTGGTAGCGGGGGCAGGATTCGAACCTGCGACCTTTGGGTTATGAGCCCAACGAGCTACCAGACTGCTCCACCCCGCGTCAATGTTCCCGCAGAGTAACTAGTAACGCCTCCGCCGTCAAGCGATTAAAGAACGCCCACGATTGACCGCCCGCGCACGCCAACTTCGTGTCCGCGGGGTGGGCCGCGAGTAACCGGCTTACTTCGACTTCGAATCGGTAGGCACGATCTTGTAGACCTTCTCGCCCGGGCGGATGTAGCCATAGCGCTCGCGGCCCGTCTTTTCGATGTAGAACTCGTCGCTGTCGAGGAGCGCGATCTCGCTCTCCAAGAGTGCCGCGTTGCGCTGGAGTTCCGCAATGCTACGATCGAGGCTCGAACGGTCGTGACGCAGCATCGCGATCCGAATCGCGCCGCCGTCCCCGAGGACAAACGCGTAGATCACACCGGCGAGGAGCAGGAACAGAAAAAAGCGCTGCACCGGGGCACTCACGACCACCTGGTGGCGGTAGAACTTCCGAAGGAACGGACCCACGCTCCCGCCGCTGGCGACCACCGACGGATGCGCGTGCGGCGCGCGCGCACGCGGGCGGTAGTCGTGGAACTTACCTGCATCGCCGGTCGCGTCCTGCTCCGTCTTCCAGTACTGCATCGTCCGATCTCCTTCGTCGCGGGTCCGCAGGGAGGCGCTACGCAAACGCGGGGAACGCCGCCGCTCCCGGAAACATCGCCACCGAGCCCAGCTCTTCATCGATACGCAGGAGCTCGTTGTACTTCGCGATACGCTCGCTCCGGCACAGGCTCCCGGTCTTGATTTGCCCCGCGTTGGTCGCGACTGCCAGGTGCGAGATGGTGGTGTCCTCGGTCTCGCCGCTTCGGTGCGAGATGACACACGCGTAGCCCGCCGACTTCGCCACCTCGATCGAGTGGAGGGTCTCCGTCAGCGTCCCGATCTGATTGAGCTTGATGAGGATCGCGTTGGCCACGCCGGCGTCGATGCCGCGGCGCAGGCGCTCCTCGTTGGTGACGAAGAGATCGTCGCCCACCAGCTGCACGCGCCCACCCAGCGCCGAGGTCAATTGCGCCCACCCGTCCCAGTCGTCTTCGGCCATGCCGTCTTCGATCGACACGATCGGGTACTTCTTCACCCAATCGGCCCAGAACTGCACCATCTGCTCCGACGAGAGTTTGCGGTTCTCGCCCCTGAGCAGGTAGGTCCCGTTCTGGTAGAACTCCGTCGACGCCGCGTCGATCGCGATGCACACGTCCTTGCCCGGGGTGTAGTTGGCGCGCGCTATCCCTTCGAGCAACACCTCGATCGCTTCTTCATTCGAGCGCAGATTGGGCGCGAAGCCCCCCTCGTCGCCCACACTGGTCGCGTATTTCTTGTCGCGGAGAACCTTCTTCAAGGCATGGAACGTCTCCGCGCCCATGCGCAGCGCCTCGGCGAAGTTGGGGGCACCCACCGGAACGATCATGAACTCCTGAATGTCGACGTTGTTGTCGGCGTGCGCGCCGCCGTTGACCACGTTCATCAACGGTACCGGCAGGGTGCGCGCGAATACGCCGCCGATGTGCTGGTAGAGCGGGAGGTTCATCGACTCGGCCGCCGCGCGCGCGACCGCGAGCGACACTCCCAGGATGGCGTTGGCCCCCAGGCGCGCCTTGTTGGCGGTCGCGTCCAGTTCGAGCATCAGTTGGTCGATGTAGGCCTGGTCGATGGCGTCCAGGTCGATGATCTCGGGACCGATGACGTCGTTGACGTTCGAGACGGCCTTGTGGACCCCCTTGCCCATATAGCGGGTATGCTCGCCGTCGCGCAGCTCGAGAGCTTCGTGCTTGCCGGTCGAGGCGCCGGAGGGGACCGCCGCGCGGCCCAACGCTCCGCCGTCGAGGCCGACGTCGACCTCCAGCGTGGGATTCCCCCGCGAATCCATGATCTCGCGGGCGTGGACGTACTCGATGATCGTCATGTGGATGGGGGCGCCGGAAGGACGCCAAACAAACTCTAGAAACGCACTCGGAAATGTGTCAACATAAATCACTTTCAGCGCTTGGAGCGGTGATCTCCAGCGCCATCCGAACGGTTCCGCATGTCCGGTGGCCGTAGTCGGTGCGCCTTGCCGCGGCGCGCCGGGCACCGATCACGCCTCGCGTGAACCGCCGCGCCTTCCTGGAAAGACGGCCGGCCGCTCGTCTATTTCCAATACCGTGAAAGAAGAGGACATCCTGCTCGTGGCGAAGGCCCGCTCGGGTGACGAGCGAGCCTACCGGACACTTCTGCAGAAGTACGAGCGGGCCGTTTTCAGTATCTGCCTTCGTATGGTCCGCAACCGCGACGAGGCGAGCGACCTCGCGCAGGAGTCCTTCATTAAAGTTTTCCACTCGCTCGACCGTTACAACCCGCAGTACGCCTTTTCGAGCTGGCTGTTCAAGATCACGTCGAACCTGTGCATCGACCACTTGCGCAAGCGCCGCATCGACACCTTCGGGATGGACGACCCGATCGACGGGGAAAAGGGCGAGATCCAGCGCCAGTACGTCGCCCCGGGCCCCAACCCGGAGGAAACGTACGTTCGTGGCGAGAAGGTGAAACGGCTGGAAGAGGCGATTGCGGCGTTGCCGGAGCACTACCGGATCATGCTGGTCCTCCGTCACCAGGAGGATCTTTCGTACGAAGAGATCGCGGACACCCTCTCGATCCCGCTGGGGACGGTCAAGGCCCGCATCCACCGGGCCCGCGAGATGCTCAAGGGTCTGCTGGACGACGCGGAGTTTCTCGCATGAGGGGCGCCATTCGTGGGCATATCGATAGTTCCGATAATGGGTTACGCCGGAAGTCAGGTCTCGGCCCAGTCGGCGCAGGACCCACGAAAACTTTAGTGCCGGGCGAACTTTTGGCGCCCGGCTCCGTAGAGCAGATGTGCGAGGCGGCCACAGTAGTCATGGCGACGCCGCGCAGCACGGGAATCCAGGAGGAACACCGATGATCACTCACTTGGCCAGAGCAACGAACGGGGCCTCGATTAAACGAGCCCTCGTGGCAGGCACCGTGTGGCTGTCGCTCGCGGGCGTGGCCGTGGCGGGTCCCGGTCACAGGCTCGAGCGCGAGGAGAAGAGCTCCGTTTCGGCTACCGGTAAGAAGTCCCTTGTCGTCAAGAATGCGCGCGGGCGGACCGTCGTCGTCGGTCGCACCGACGCGACCACCGTCTCGATCGTCGCGCTCAAGACGGCGGTCGGCAACGACAAGGACGCCGCCGCCGAGATGCTCGACAAGATCACGGTGCAGGTAACCGAGCGCGGCGACGAAGTCGTCATCGAGACGCGTGACGACGGCAAGTGGGACAACGATTGGAGCCTATGGTCGGTGGTCAAGGGCGGTCGTCGCTCGGCGTGGGTCGACTACACCATCGAAGTGCCGCACGCCTTCAAGGTGGCGGCTTCGACCACGAGCGGCGAAGTACGCGTGTCCAACCTGCAGGGTGCGGCCGAAGTGACAGCGACCAGCGGAGACGTCAGCATGCGCGCCGTGGGCGGAGGGTCGTCCGCGCGCATGACCAGCGGCGATCTCGAAGTGATCGACGTCGCCGGCGACTTGTCGGTGTCTGCCACCAGTGGCAGCGTCGTGGTCGACAATATCAAAGGTAAGCTCGAGATCGAGGGTACCAGCGGCGACTTCCGCGCGGCGCGCGTGGGCAAAGACGCCGACATCCAGCTCGCCAGCGGCGACTTCATGCTGGAAGGGTGCTCGGGCAACGTGTCGTTCCGCGCCGCCAGCGGCGACGCGGTCATGCGCGAGATCGACGGAAGCGTCGACGCCTCCTCCTCGAGCGGCGATATCGAGGTGTTGATCATCCCGGTGGCCGAGCGCTCGTTCAGTTTGAGCACGTCGAGCGGGGATGTTATCGTGTACTTCGTGCCCGTGAAGGGGTTCGGGTTCCAGCTCGACGTCCGCACGAGCAGCGGCTCGATCGAGGGTGACCTGCCCATCAAGGTGACGCGCGCCGACCGGCGCCGTCTGCAGGGCGTGGTCGGTTCGGGTGCCGCGCGCGTGGACATCGAGACCGCCAGCGGCGACGTCACCATCACCGAGAGGGCCGAAGCCGCCGACAATCGATAGTAGGCAATCTGTCGTGTGAAAGAGCCATGAACTGCGAAACAGCCAAGAATTTGATCCAGCCGTACCTCGAAGGTCGGTTGCCGACGCTCGAGCGCAACGAGTTCGTCTACCACGTCACCGAATGCGGTGCGTGCGAGACCGAAGTGCTCGCATACCGCCAGGTGTTCCGTTCGCTGCGTTCCATGGAGCGTTTCGAGGCCCCGAGCCGGGTGCAGGTAGCCGTGCTCGCGCATCTCCACGCCGAGGGCTTGATCCACGAACCGCGCTTCCCGATGTTCAAGCGCGTGCTCGACGCGTTCCTCGACCTGCCGGCGCGCGTTCGTTATCCGCTGGCGGCGCTGGCGGCGGTCATGGTCATGTACCTGCCGGTGGGATTCGTCCTCGCCGGCGCGCGCGGCTCTCTCGCGGGCGCGGCCGAGACCCTGGCACGCGGTGTGCTGTGGTTCCAGGGCGTTTTCGAGGGCGTGTCGGCGCGAGCCAACGTCGAGCCGTATACGCGCGCGGCACGCACCGTCACGCACGCGGCCGCCGAGGTCGCGTTGCCGATCGCGGTGATGCTGCTTGTCGCGGCCCTGGTCGCCGTCGTAGCGTTAACCGCGGCGCGCATCGTGCGCCGCAAGAAGCCATCCGGTCATGCGTTGTTCACTTTTTAATAGCATTCGTTTCGCCTGCGCGGTGCTGATCGGCGCGAGTGCGCTGGCCGGGGTGCCTTCGTCGAGGGCGAAGGCCGGTTCGCCCGACTCCGCGTCGATCGACGCCCCCGCACCGCCGCCCCCGCCCACCCGCAAGCGCATCGTCATCGGGGGTAGCGGCGTCCGCATCGAAGACGAAGGCATCTCGATCGAGGCCGATACCACCGTCGACTTCAATTTCGACTTCAAGTACGACGAAGAGGAATACGGCGACGACATCGTCAAGGTGGGCGAGAGCGTCTTCGTGGCGGCCGGCGACGTGGTGGCGGGCGACGTGGTCGTGTTTGGAGGCAACGCCATCATCGAGGGTACCGTCGCGGGCTCGGTGGTCGTCTTGGGGGGCGAGATCCGCGCGCGCCGCGGCTCGGAGATCAAGGGCGACATCGTCGCGATCGGCGGCACCATCGAAGAGGACGAGGACGTCATCATTCGGGGTGAGCGGATCCTGATCGGCGGCGTGGCCGGTCGCATCGGCGATCAGCTGGATATCAGCACGCGCGGTTTGCGCGTGTTGATCGTCGCGGTCAGCCTGTTCGTCACGCTGGTTCTCTATTTCATCACGATGCTGTTCCTGCGGGCCCGCGTACTGCGAGCAAGCGAGCATCTCTCCACGAGCCTGCTCAAGTGCTTCGGTGCGGGGGTGCTGGCGTCGGTGTTGGGATCGTTCGCGCTCTTGATCGTCATGATCCCCTTGATCATCACCATCGTGGGAATCCCGCTTGCGGTGATCCTCGGCATGAGTTGGCTCGGTGTGGTCACCATCGCGGGCACGGTGTGGGTCTACGCGCTCGGTCGCACCATTGCGGCGCGCATGGGCACCGACGCGGGTGTGTTCGCCCGTCTTGCGATCGGGCTTGCAGTGGCCATCATCCCCGCGATCATGTCGTTCATGATCGAAGCCGTCGGTGGCCCGACCGGCCTCTCCGTCTTCTTCCAAGTAGTCTCATTCATGGTCTGGTTCTTCGGGTTCTTGATCGGCTTGGGTGCCATTGTGCTCAGTCGTTTCGGCACGCGCCCGCCGGTCAATACCGAGCCTCCGCTGGCGCGTAGCATGCCCGAGCTGGCCCCCAACCCGGGCGTCTAGCACCTCTCGAACTCCCAGGTTTCACTTTGGCGTCGCGGTGGCCGCGGCGTATCCTTGAGATACGTATGCGGTGTTCTTTCGCGAGGGGTACGGTCGCGTGTCTCGCGCTGTGGGCGGCCGTCGGCTCCGGGCCCGTCGAGCCCCGCGCGGCCGCCCAGGCCCGCTTCGACGTCGACGCCTACCGCTGGGCCCAGGGGCGGATCATTGACACCGTGTACGTGCACGGAAACACGCGCGTCAAGACGTTCGCGGTTCTGCGCGAGATGGAGTCCCAACCGGGCCAGCGTCTGGACGCGGTCTCGGTCGACCGCGACCAACGCTATCTGGGCGACCTTTCTCCCTTCGCCACCGTTGCCATCCACGTCGAGCCCATCGGCGAGGATCGCTGCGTGTTGAGTGTGGTGGTCAAGGAGCGCCCCACGCTGCTGCTGAAGTTCATCTACCCGGTCCTCGATTACGACATCAACACCGAGCGCATCCTCTACGGGTTGAAATGGTTCGACCGCAATTTTCGGCGGCGGCTCGAGAACTTCTCGCTCGAGTTCCTGCGGGACAACCGCGAGAACGACGCGGCCTCGGCGCAGTGGTCGACGGCGTGGATCGGCTGGCGCCACGTGGGCGTGAGCGCGCGCGCGTCGTACTTCAACCGCGGCGAGCCGGCGTCGGAGACGACCATCATCAAGCAGACGCGCGGGGCGGCCAACGTGTCCATTCCGCTCACCGAGCGGCGTATCGCGTTCTCGCAGATCATCGCCGGGGTGGCGATCGCGGACAATCACGTGGGCTTGAGCGACGCGGACTTCGCGCGCGAGGAGCTCCTGAGCCCGTCGCTGGGGTTCCGTTACGACGGTCGCGACGGCACCGTGAAGCCGCGCCGGGGTGGATACTTCTATGTGAACCTCACGGGCAACCGGGTCTTGAACGGCGAAGGCAGCACGTACTATCGGGTCGACAATGATATTCGGTTCTTCCACGCTCTCGACGCCACCACCGTGGTGGGGTTGCGGTCGGCGGCCTCGATTCAGATCGGCGAGTTTCCCGAGTACGTTCGCTTCGGGATTGGGGGCCCCGGGACCATCCGCGGCTACGAGCGCAGCGACTTCCGATCCACGCAACGGTGGGTACAATCCCTGGAGCTGCGGATGATGCCGTGGCCGAAGCGGCTCTACAAGCTACCCATCCTGGGCACCACGGACTTCCAGTTCGGACTGGTGGCGTTCATCGACACCGGCATCGGTTGGACGCGCGAGTCGGAGTTCGACCTCAACAATTTCCACAGCGGATTCGGATTCGGCGTCCGCATGTTCTCGCCGATCCAGGACGTGATCCGCGTCGACGTCGGGTTCACCCCCCAAGGCGACATCCGCCCCTACTTCACCACCGGCTCCAATTTCTAGGCCGAGGCCTCCGCTCCTCGACGGACCCTTGGGTGGGATTGCCCGACCACCCCCAGGTCCGGTGTCGAAAGCCCCGTATCGGTCGCCCAAAGGCGCCCCTTTCCGACCCGCGGTCGGCCCTCGTCCCCGCGTCGCATGGGCGGACGTATCTTCGGTAACCATAATTAAATAAACACGTTATTGGCCACGACCCGCTCGCGCACGGTGCCTGACGCCGCGTGTCCATGGGCGGCTCGGCCCGCGGGGAATACTCGATGCACTACAAGGAGTTGGAGGAGATCGAGTGACATAGCGTATGGAGATCGATATACCGCAATCTGGCCTTCGAAGGGCGCTCGCCGGCGCATTTTGGCTGTGCCTCGCCGGCTCGCCGATCCCCGCCGCCGCCGGCGTCGAGCAAGTCGCTCTCGCCAACGGACTCTCCGCCACCATCTACCCGGCCGACTATCTGCGCGATCGCGTGGTCACAACCGGCGACGAGAGCGCCATCGAGCTCGACGACGAGCGTATGATCCCCGTCATCGTCGACATCAACGACCCCTCGATCGTGAACAAGGGCGACGGCGAGTTTCACCCGTTTTCGGTCGACGACGTACTGGCCACACTGCGCGCACTCGACCACCGCTCGGTGCGCATGTCGATCCGCGTGTATCTCTTGCCGTACCCGCGCCGTTCCCTCCTGGTCAGTTCGACCAGCGGCGGCGAGTTGTTCTTGAGTCCGCACGTGCTCTCGATCGATCGCTCGGTCGCGGCGTACATCGTGGCGCACGAGTTGGGCCACGCATTCCACAATCGATTCATGGCCGACGGTTCGCCGGCGTGGGACGAGTACCGCCTCTTACGCGGCATTACCGACACCGCGCGCTTCCACGATCGGGCGAGCCACGCCTACCGTCCCAAGGAGATTCTCGCGGAGGACTTCCGCGTCTTCTTCGGCGGCGAGGCGGCGTACTTCGGCGGGTATGTCGAGAACCCGGAGATCGCGCGCCCGGAGGCTGTGATGGGCCTGGAGAATTTCTTCCTGCGCGTGGCCGCCGAGCCGGTCGCTCCGCGCGCGCCGCGCATCTTCGCGACCAGCTTCCCCAATCCGTTCAATCCGGCCACCGAGGTGCGCGTCTCGCTCCCCGACGAGTTGACGGGCAAAGACCAGCGCGTTTCGGTTCGGGTGTACTCGGTGACGGGTGCCTTGGTGCGCGACCTCTACGACGGACGCGCGACGGGGGACTTCGCGGTGCGCTGGGACGGAACCGACAACCGCGGCAACCGCGTCGCGAGTTCGACCTACTATGCCGCGGTCATCGCGGGCGGTTCGAAGGAGACGGTGAAACTCGTGCTGCTCAAGTGAGCGGCCGTCGCACGTCATTCAAGCCTGCGAAATGGGGCTAGTCGCGATTCTCCTCCCCGATCGACTACGCTGCCCCTTTCGCAGGCTTCTTCTTTTGCATGAGGTACTGGTTCCAGAGCTGGCCGCAGGCCGCGTCGATGTCGACGCCGCGGCTTCGGCGCACGGTGACCGTGGGCGCGACCGGAAGGAGGCGCCGGACGAAGCGATCGATGTCCGGCTCGGTCGGGCGTTGAAACGGATCGTGGCGTCCCGGGTTGTAGGGAATGAGGTTGAGCTTGAAGGGCTGGCCCTGCGCGAGCGCACCCAGCTGGTCCGCGTCCTCATCGCTCATGTTGCGCCCTTTGATCAGCACGTACTCCAGGGTCACGCGCCGGCGTCCGTCACGGACGAACTCGCGCGCCGACTCCAGGAGCTCGGCGATGGGGAAGTGGGACGCCTTCGGCATCAATTCGCGACGCTTCTCGTCGTTGGGGGCGTTGAGCGACAACGCGAGCGAGCAATCCACCCCGGAGTCCGCCAGCTCGCGGATGCGGTCCGGAAAACTCGACGTCGAAACCGTGATGCGCTTTCCCCCCAGATCCAGGCCGAGCGGATCGTTCATCACGCGAATGGCGTCGATCACGTTGGGGAGATTCAGGAGCGGCTCGCCCATGCCCATGAACACGACGTTGATCTTGTGCGACGGCGGGCCGGCTTCGCCCTTGAGCAAGCACAACTGATCGAGGATCTCGCCCGCGGTGAGGTTGCGCTGGAAGCGCCCCTTGGCCGTCTCGCAAAACACGCAATCCAGCGGACAGCCGACTTGGGACGAGAGGCAGACGGTGTTGCGACGGTCGTAGCGCATGAGCACCGCCTCCACGCGGGCACCGTCGGCGAATTCGAACAGGAACTTGCGCGTGCCGTCGACCGCGGATTGCTGAATCGACACCGGCGCCGACGCTGCGATGTCGAAGCGCGTCGCGAGCCGCTCGCGAAAATCGTGGGGCAGATCGGACATCCCCTCGAAGCGCGACTCGAGGCGCGCGTACACCCAGGTCGCGAGCTGCCGAAAGCGAAACTCCGGCTCGCCCTCGGACAGGACGAGCTCGCGCAGGTGCGCGAGCGGCAGGTTGCGTAGATGCGTTCGTTCCATGGCGTGGGGCGGAGAGAACGCCGCCCGATTTCAGTGTGGTTAAATTATAGGCAATGTGGTATCCCTAAAAAACACCGAATGTTGTTGTCGCCGCTTCGATTGCCAACCCTCGTATGCCCAAGACGATCCTGATTGCTGAC
>DASPGK010000067.1:0-7750 GCA_035620655.1 Candidatus Krumholzibacteriia bacterium | reverse complement strand
AGGGGCGCAAGAGTGCGGCACCCCGCGACCCCAGCGCGCCGTCGGCGCGCAGCTTCACCGACCGCACCACCAGGCGTCCCTCGTACTCGATACTCGGGCCGCTCGCGAAGAATGAACGCACGAGCGCCGGCGCGTCGGAGTCGAGCATGCAGTACACGTTGATGGTGAGCGCGCCGCGTTCTCCCAAACGCCGCAACGACGCGAGCACGTTGGGGTCGGTGCCCGCGTCGTGGGCGCCCGTCAATCCCAGGCGGTTGCACTCCGCGATCGCGCGCGCGAGGCGGCGATCCAAGTCGTCATCGGTTGGCTCGGGCACGTTTCCGACCAGCAACTTCTCGGCCTCGTCGACCAGGACGCCGGTCGGTTCCCCGTTTGCGTCGCGCTCGATCCTGCCACCGCGCGGATCCGGTGTCGCGCGCGTGATGCCGCACGCGTCGAGTGCCGTCCGATTGAGCCACACCGCGTGGCCGTCGACGCGCTCCAAGTAAACCGGGTTGGCCTCGGTTCCGGCGAGATCCCTCCAGGTCGGAAACGACGTTTGCTCCCAATCGTTCTGATCCCACCCGCGTCCGTGTATCCATTCGCCGGCCGGGATCTGCAGCTGGGTTTGACGAACGCGCCGCAAGACATCCTCGCGCGAGGTCGAGCCGACCAACTGCACCTCCTCCAGCGAACGCCCGAGGTTGGCCAGGTGACCGTGCGCGTCGACCAGTCCCGGCAGCACCGTCTTCCCCGCGAGATCGACGGTGCGTGTCTCATTACCGCGCCACGCGGCTGCACCCGCATCGTCGCCCACATAAACGATGCGCTCGCCCCTTACCGCAATCGCCGTGGCGCGCGCGTTCGAACTCGCGCTGCCCGCGAAGGTGTGCACGATGCCGTTATTGAGAATGAGATCGGCGGGTTGCGATGGAGATCGATTGCACGCCAACGTTACCGCGAACGTGATCGTTAGCACGACGTGCGACGAGCGGAACGCTACCATTACATCGAGCGCGTGCCCGCGAGCCGGTCCAGTCGAATCCGGGCTTCACGGCGGCAGTACAGATCGTCGTCGCCGTCTTTCCAAATCTCGAGGACGCGGTCGTACGCCGCCGCCGCCTTGGCGACGTCGCCTTTTCGCTCGTAGGCTTCGCCGAGATAGAACCACGCCACCGGGATCATCGGCCCCGAATCCGCGAAAGTGACCGGGCGATCGAGGATGCGGCGCAACGACGCGATGGCGCCGTCGTACGCGCCTCCCGCCAGCTGGCAGCGCCCGATCACATAGAGGCGATCGTCCTCCGACGAACCGGGTACTCCCTTGCCGGCGGCCGCCGAGCGCATGAGCGCCTCGGCGCCCTCGCAATCTCCGGACGTCGCCGCCTTGAACACGCCGATCGACGCACGCTGTTCCTCAGTGAGATTCTTGGAGTGCGCGCGCTGGATCGCCCCCGCTTCCGCCGTATCCCCGGCGATCATGTGGAACGCGGACAGCGTCAGCCAATAGTTGTCGGTGAGGAGTTTCGCGCGCACCGTTTGCAGCGCTTCCAGATCCGCGATGGCGCGCCGGGCGTCCTGGTGCGCCCAGTACGCGAGGGCACGTTCGGCCACGGCGAGGTTGACCGCGGCGGTGGAGTCGCCGAAGGTCGTCAACGACACCGCGCGCGCGGCGTCGAGCAAACGAGCCGACTCGCGATAGCGTCCCAGATACGGGTACAATACCATCGAGCGCATCTGTCCAATCTCGAGTTGGACGACCGGGTCCTTCGATCCCAGGCGGACGGCTTGGTCCAGTGCCGCCAGCGATTCGTTCGGCCGGTGGGTCGTAAAATACACCAGCGACTTGCGCACGACCAGCTTCGGATTCTCGGGGTCGCGCGCAATCGTCTCGTCGAGAATTCGAAGCGCCGTGTCGGGACGGCCCAGGCGCATATGGGCGATGGCGAGGAACTCGTAGGCTTCGCTCGAGCCGGCCGCTTTCGTCCAGCGCTCCGCGATAACCAGCGTTTCTTCGTAACGCTCCAAGCGCAGAAGGGTCCAGGCCAAGTGCTGCAACGCGCGCTCCATTTCGGGATCGATCGCAAGTGCCGCGCGGAAATGGACCTCCGCCGAATCGAACTCGTTGGAGTGGAACTCCGCGTCGCCGAGGCCGAACAGCATCTCCTTGTCGTCCGGATATAACGTGCGCATTTCCTTGAGCACCGGCAGCTGGGCCTCGAAGCCGTCGTCGAGCGCCACTTTGAGCGCGCGCACGAGGTAGCGCTCCTTCTGCGGAATGCGATCCAGGTTGGCGATCGCGTAGTCGATGTGCTGTTTGGCCTCCTTCGCGTTCTGGCGCGACCACCACTCGGTGTAGGCGAGGCGGTAGTATGCGAGCGCGAAGGTCGAATCGCGGGCAATCGCGCGCTCGAACGCCTTTCCCGCGGGAGTGAACTGCAAGCGGTCGAGCAATTCTTCGCCCTCGAAATAGGCCTGATACGCGCCCAGGTTGGTGGTGGTGACGTCGGCCAACGGGGCCGTACGCGCCACCGACTCCGTGGTTTCGCGCAGGTCGATGCGGATGTCGCGCGCGATGGCGTCGACCATGTTGGGGATACTCTCGAGGCCGCGCCCTTCTTCCTTGGTGGTGAACACATAGTTGTGCCGGCGCGTGTCCATCACCTTCAAGTCGATGGAGTAAAGGTCGCCGAAGCGGCGAATGGTCGGGATCACGAGCGCGTCCACGCCGGCGGCTTCGCAGATGCGCTGCCCGAGCGCTTCGTCGATGCGAGCGGCGTCCCCGTGTCCGATGGTCTTGGCGATGTCGAACATGCGCGAGCGCGTCATCACCGAGAGGCGGCGCGACTGCTCGAGCGCGGTGATCAGCATGCCCGAGAGTCCGTCCAGCGCGGCCTCGTCGGTCTCGTTGTTGAAATCGATCACGGCGATGGGTACGCGCTCTTCGCCGCCCGCGCGCCCGCCGCGCAGGAAGTCGAAGACCACGAAGCCGGCCGCCACCGTGAGCACGGCCGCCGCGGCCACGCCCGCGAGGCGCGCCCGGCCCCAGCGCTCGCCGTCCCGGCGACGCAGCCCGCTCATGTCGTCGAGGGCCCCTCGTACGGCGTGGATCAGCGCGTCGAGGCTCTGGTAGCGATCGGCGGGATTCTTCGCCAGGCACGTCTCCACGACCTTGGTCACCGCGGCCGGCAACCCCGCCCGAAACTCCGCGATCGGGCGGTGGGGCTCGTTCAGGATCGAATAGACCACCGCCTGCTCGTAGTCGCCGCGAAACGGTAAGCGCCCGGCCAGCATCTCGTAGAGAACCACGCCCAGCGACCAAATGTCGGTGCGCTGGTCGACCATCTCACCGCGCGCCTGCTCGGGCGACATGTAGGCCGACGTTCCGCGCGACGAGAAACGCTCGTCGGTGCGGCCGGTACCGGCCGGACGCGCCAGCCCAAAGTCCATGATCACCGCGCGCCCCGAGGGCGTGATCATGATGTTCGAGCTCTTCATGTCGCGGTGGACGATACCTTGCTCGTGGGCCTGCTTCAGCCCATCGGCGATTTGAATCAAGTAGCGCAGGGCATCCACGGTCTCGATTCGTCCCGAAAGCACGCGATCGCGCAGGGTCGACCCCTCCACGAACTGCATGGCAATGAACGTGCGGCCATCGTGTTCGTTGATCTCATAGACCGTGCAGATGTTGGGATGGCTCAACGCGGCGGCCGCGCGCGCCTCCTGGACCAGGCGCTGCTGGTCGTCGGGGCTCGCGACGATGGCCGGGTGGAGGAACTTGAGCGCGACGGCCCGGTTCAGACGGGTATCCTGGGCGCGATAGACCACACCCATCCCGCCCTCGCCGAGCTTCTCGGTAATCTGATAGTGCTGTACGCGTTGACCGATCATACGTATGGGCTCGAATTCAAGCGCTGGGATCCGCGGCGCCTCCCCTAGATACGCCGGGAGGGGACATCGGTTTCAAGCAGTATTCGCGGCTACGACACCCGTTTGACCACGATGAGCGTCAAGTCGTCGATGCGCGGCGCGACCCCCTCGTGCGCCTTCACGGCGGCCACGACACGATTCATGATCTCGTCCGCGCGCTCGCCGGCGTGGTCGGTGACGCACTTCTGGAGACGCTCTTCGCCGAAGGGCTGGTCGAACTCGTTGACGGCGTCGGTGATGCCGTCCGAATACACGATCAGCGTGTCGCCCGCGTCCATGCGCGCCGCGTCTTCTTCGTACGGGAACTCTTCCAGGACCCCGAGTGCCATGCCTCCTGTGATCAAGCGCGCCGGTGGACCGCCGCCCTTCTTGAACAGCATCGGGTACTCGTGTCCCGCGTTACAGAAGGCTAACCCTCCCCCGTTGGTGTCGAGGACCGCGAAGAACAATGTCGCGAACTTCTCCGGATCCGTGCTCTGGTAAATGAGACGGTTGGAGCGCGAGATGGTTTCACGCACGGCGTGCTCCAGCGCGGTCTGACCCCGCAACGTGGCTTGCAGCGTCGCCATCAAAAGCGATGCGGGAAGCCCCTTGCCCGAGACGTCGCCCAGGCACACCGCCCAGCGCCCGTCGCGCACGCGGACGAAGTCGTAGTAATCGCCGCCCACCATCTGGGCCGCCATGCTGCACGCGGCGATGTCATACCCCTCGAGGCGCGGCGGGGCCTTCGGCAGCAGATCCTGCTGGATCTGCGCCGCCAGCTTGACTTGCTCCTTCATGCTGACGAGAGCTTTTTCCTCTTCGTACAGGCGTGCGTTCTCGATGATTTGCGCGGATTGGCCGGCGATGATCGCGAGCAGGCGCTGGTCCTCTTCGTTGAATCCGCCCTGCCCCTTCTTGTTGTAGCTCGTGATGACGCCGATCAACTCGGACTTGACCATGAGCGGGACGCACAGGATCGACTTGATGGTCTGGTCCCACTTGAGACCCCGGAAGCGCTCGTCGGTGGTGGGATCGTTGGTCAAGAGCGGCTTCTTGTACAGGTGCATCCAGCCCAGCAAGTTCTCGTTCACGTGGTAGTGCGGGTGCTCGGCCGAGCTGGTCATGGCCCGCACCAAGGTCTTCATCGGCTGGTTGGCGTTGCGGTCGACCAGGGTGACCACGGTCTGCTCGGCCTGGACGGCGCGCATGGAGCGATCGACGATCTTGCGAATGATGTCCTCGGAGTCGACCGAGGCCCCGATGGCGCGCGAGAGCTCGTTAAGGATCGAGAGCTCTTCGACCGCGCGCTTGAGCTGGCGGTTTTCCTCACGCAGCACCGAGAGCTCGTCGCCCGTGGCATCCTCGGGGCGGCCGAACGGAAGGCGAAAACTCTTTTTCGTCATGGGATCCCTCTGGTAAAGTCAGGCACGCAGCGCGCGCCCGGGTCCCGCACGAGTGACGGGTCGCGGAGACAGATCGCGAACGCGCCCAAAGGCGCGTCCCTTCGATGGTTCGGGCCGCGGGACTCCGGGCCCTAGTATCCGACGCCACCGGCAAACATGCAACACGCTTTCCCCCCCCACGGACCCGGCACCACTCCATGATCGTCGCCACCACACGCCTGGAAATCGCGACCGACGAAGGCGCTTCGCTCTCGGACGTCACCTCGGACGTCAATTCGTTCGTGCGCGCGAGCGGAATCGCCAATGGCCTGTGCGTTCTCAGCGCCCCATCCAGCGAAGCGTGCCTGACCCTGAGCGGGGAGCTCGACGAAGACGTCGACGACCTGCTGCGGCTGGCGTGGAGCCACCTCGCGGGGCGCCCGGGCGATG
This sequence comes from Candidatus Krumholzibacteriia bacterium, assembly GCA_035620655.1. GTDB lineage: Bacteria > Krumholzibacteriota > Krumholzibacteriia > WVZY01 > JAKEHA01 > JAKEHA01. The sequence goes on along the minus strand of DASPGK010000067.1, from coordinate 2,027 downwards.
CTCCCGACGGTGGCGACGAGCCCGGCGAACGGCCCGATCGGGTCGACGCCGAGGGTGCGGGCTACTCGCCCGCTGGCGTCCTGGCCGAGTGCATCTCCCTTCCCGTGCGGGACGGGGCGATCGGGCTGGGAACGTGGGAGGCCGTGGTTCTGCTCGATGCGAGGGGCCCCGCATTGCGTCCGATCGATGTCACGGTGATGGGGTCGTAGTTGGTTGAGACGTTACTTGAGCTTTCAAGCGTGTATCCCTTACAATAAAGCATGTTACGCGTAGTACCCAGTACTCGCAGTACGCCAGGACGATCTTCTCATCAGCAACTCTCCCGTCGACCCCGTAACCATGACCCTCGCATCATTGATTGCGTCGTCTCGATTTACGAGGGGTGTCGTCGCGGGTGTTACCCTGACAACCCTATCGGCGCTCGTGCTCGCATTCGGCGTTGCCGTGCCGGCGGTACTGATGCTGCCGCTGCAGGTGCTGACGTGGATCCATCTCATGTTGGTACCGGGAATGGCGCTGTACCTCCTGGTGGAACGCGGGCGGCCGCACGCCGTGGACGCTCTCCAGGCAGCGCTTGTGCTCTCGCCCGTCACCCTTGTCGGCGTGGGGTTGCTGGGATTGGTCACGCACACCGCCACCTTGAGCATCGCCGCGTGGGTCGCCGTGACCGCGCTGGCAGCCCTCGCCTCCTGTGTGCGCCGGGCCGGGCCGGTCATAACGCCACCGCGCCGGGAGCTTTCGCTCTTCCTGGTGCTCCTGGGCGCCACCGTTGTGCTGGTCGCAATACTACCGCTCACGCGCGAGTGGTGGCGCATACGCTCCGACGCCTGGTTCCACGCCGCCGTCGTGCTCCAGATGCGGGACTTCGGTGTCCCGCCGCAGGACCCGTATTTTGCCGGGATAAAGCTCCAGTACATGTGGGCCTACCACGCCGTCGTCCTCTATCTGGGCGATCTGCTTCGCGTGGATTACTTCCGGGTCATGGCGTTCGTCAACTGGCATGCCCTTACCCTTCTCGCTGTCGCCGCGTATCGCCTCGCCACGATCTTCCGGACCGGAACGGCGCCGCGCATCGCCGCCGTCGCAACCGTACTCTTTGCGTTCAATGGCGCGTTCTGGCTGTTCTTGCCCATCAAGGCCGCGAAGGCATTCATCGGCGATGTAAGAGGCTTCGATGAGATCGCGAGAATGTTTGCGTTGACTCCGCTCGACTTGACCTCCGCGTACGCGTTTCTGGACATCTATCGCAACCCGGAGTTCTTCCTCGATAAGTTCATGGTGGCGACGGCGTTCAGCATGGCGCTGTCCTTCATGCTCGCCGCCCTGTCGTCGGCGTGCGCGTTTCTCTCCGCATCCCGCCCGGCTTCGCTGATCGTCCTGTCCGCTTCCACCGCGGGAGCGCTGCTCTTTCATATGTATGTGGGGTTGATCGCGCTGGCGGCCATCATGGGCGCCGCCGCAGCCATTCTGCTGTTCCGCTCCGCGATTCGCGGTTACACGCTGCGCTCCGCTCTCTACCCCGCGTTGTGCGCCGCGGCGAGCGCGGCGGTGACGGCGCCGTTTTTCTACATCGTGACGCGAGACCGAGTGGGCAACGGCCCAGCCGCCCTGCTGAACATCTCTCTGGACCGGGCCTTGTCCATCGCCATTCCCTGTGCGCTGGTCCTGGTGCTCGCCTGGCGCGAGGGCAGGATCCGAAATGACCGTTCCCCGCCGGCGCGATTCCTCGTTTTCAGCGCGCTCGCCACTCTCATCGCGTGCCTCGTGGTGAGCCTGCCCGGAGCCAACGACCTGGACAAGCCGGCCTTCCCGGTGTTCCTCACGGTCGCGGTGGTGGCGGGCTTTGCGATCGCGGACCACTGCGAGTCGCGCAGGGGACCCTGGCGCCGCGCCGCGCCCGTGCTCTGGGTCGCCCTCTTTGCCGTCCCTTGTAATGCAGTCGCGTTCGCAGGCTGCTTCGCGACACCGGACCGCATCGAAGTCACGAGCGAGGAACACGCTCTTGGCCGGTGGGTGCGGCAGGCCAC
>DASPGK010000066.1:0-9556 GCA_035620655.1 Candidatus Krumholzibacteriia bacterium | reverse complement strand
TACCTTCAGCTGCGCCCGCAATTCGGCCGCACCAAGGAAAACGTCCGCGCCGCCAAGTCCATGTTGGTCGGGGTCACCGACGCCACCGTCGTCCTGCCCGAGCTCTTCAACACCGGCTACGTCTTCCGCAACATGGAAGAGGTGCGTGACCTCGCCGAGCCCGCGACCGGCGCCACCGTCGTCGAGCTGCGCAAGATCGCGATCGCGCAGCGACTCAACCTCGTCTTCGGATTCCTGGAAGCGAAGAACCGCAAGTATTACAACTCCTCGGCCTTGATTACGTCCAAGGGTGCCACGCACGTGTATCAGAAGGCGCACCTCTTCGACCGCGAGAAGCTGTTCTTCCAACCCGGCAACGGCACGTTCAAGGCCTATCCCGTCGAAGGCGCGAAGATCGGCATGATGATCTGCTTCGATTGGTTCTTCCCGGAAGTGACGCGAAGCCTCGCGCTCGACGGCGCCCAGGTGATTTGTCAGCCGGCCAATCTCGTGCTGCCCTGGTGCCAGGACGCGATGCGCACGCGCTCGATCGAGAACCGAGTGTTCTCGGTGACGGCCAATCGCATCGGCATGGAGAAGCGCGGCAACATCTCGCTGACGTTCACGGGCAAGAGCCAGGTGGTTTCGCCCAAGGGCGAAGTGCTCGCGAGTGCGAGCGAACGCAGCGAAACGCTCAAGGTGGTCGAGATCGACGCGGCGGAAGCGCTCGACAAGCACGTGACGCCGAACAACGACCTGTTTCGCGACCGACGCCCCACCTTGTACAAGGCTCTCCTTCGCAAGGTCGTTTAGTCCCGAAAAAGCAACGCGAGGGTGTCCCCGTCCGTGCAAACTGCACGTGGACGGGCCCTCTCGCGGTCCTTCGCGGCCCCTCTATCCCTTTTCCAAATAATGCGTTAGCGCTCGTCGCCGGGTCCGCCACGGCGCACTTCGCTGGCATATTCCTTGCGTGATCGGCGCGAGCACAGTGCACTCGCGCGACCCAACCTGCCCGGCACCGACCGGAACCGCCGGCGCGCCATAACGAAGGAGTCTCAACGTGGATCGCAAGAAGTCACCGGTACTGACGTCGCCCGGCAAGGTCGGCTTTTTCGTCGCCCTTCTCCTGGTCGTGACCGCACTCGGCGTCAGCTACTTCATCACCGGGACCTTCGGGTTGCAGTGGAACTGGATCAACCTGGACGGCGTGTCTCCGGCGGAGTGGAAGTTCAACCTCGGCGCCTTCGTCGACGAGATGGTTCCGCTGATCGCGTTGGTCGCGCTGCTGGCGTTCGCGTCCTACGTGCTCGTCACCGGGGCCGTCCGTCGTTACCAGTCCTCCGTCAGCAGCGGCGCCGAATTCCGCGAACTCCTGCGCTCGTTCAAGAGCATGGACGACTTCGAAGACGCGGGCCGGCTCGAGGAGCTCAAGCAGCACCCCGAGCTGCGCGAGTTCGTGATGGGTTTCAAGAACCGCATGGCCGCGCGCGAACGCCAGCTCGAAGAGCGGGAGAAGCGCCACAAGGAAAGCGGCTCGTCGCGCGCCTCGTCGTCCGCGTCGTCGTCGGACCGCGGCAACGGCAACCTAGCTTCCGAGAGCGCGATCCTCTTGACCGCGATCGTGGAATCCAAGAACGGATTCAGCGACGGCCTATCGCTTACCATTCCGGAGCTCAAGCAGATCGAACGCGCGGTGCGCGAGCGGCTGAACGGCCAGCGCGTCGTGCAGGACGACTCCGCCAAGCGCGAGTTGGACAACCTCAAGGCGAGTGTGGACACCACGCTGGCCGCGGTGCGTAGCGCGGTGGCGTCGGCGCGCCGTGACGCGAGTTCGTGCATGACGGGCGCGCGCGAGATCGAGGCCGGGCTCGCGTCGCTCCAGCAAGCCATCGACGCGCTCGCGGTGCCCGCGGCGGCGGCGACCGGCGTCGCGACCGCCGCCAAGCGCGTGGACGCGGTAGCGGACGCGCTCGCGAGCCTCGGCGAAGAGACCAAGCGCATCGCGATCGCCGCGGCACTTTCCGCGAGTGGCGGGGCCGAGGGCGACGCCATCAAGGTGGCCGAGGAAGTGCGGACCATCGCGACGCGCTTCAACGCCGTGGCCCAGCAGTGGAAAGAGACGAGCCCGGCCATTCGAAGCGCCATCGACACCATCGCGAGCAACGCGGTGGGAGCCGAGAAGCGCCGCACGGCCGCATTGAAGGCCCTCGAGGGCGTCGTCGCCAAGACGCGCCTGTGGGGAGAACGCATGGTGGCGCTGGCGGAAGCGGTCAACGGGCTCGATCGCGCGACGGGCGGAAAGAGCAAGCCGGCGGCCGCGCCCGCCGCACCCGCGGCCGTCGCTCCGACCCAGGAAGACTGGGGCAATCTCGCCGCGAGTCTCGAGGAAGACGTGCAGGCGCCGGAGCCGCGCGCCAGCGCTCGTGCCGCGGCCGAACCCGAGCCGTCGGTCGAGGAGGACTTCGTTCCCCAGCGCGCCGCGAACGTGTTCGAAGACACTCCCGACGACACCCCGTTCGTCGACATTCCCGGTTTCGAGAAGGACCGCAACCTGTTCACCGACGACGCGGGCCGCAAGACCGACCACCACGAGCACGAGACCGATCCGCGCTTCGTGGTCGAGCGCGAAGCCGGCGGCGATTGGGATCTGTCGCGCGCCACGAAGGCGGCCGAGACCGCGGGCGAGGTCGACGCGACCCACGCGTCCCAGCGTCCGAACGCTCCCGCGCCCGCGCCGAGTGCGGCCGAAGACGACGGCTTCCTCACCGGTCCGAGCTCCAACGAAACGCCGGCCGCGTCCAAGCAAGCATCGGCCGCCAAGCCGGCTCCCGCGGCCAAGCCCGCGCCGGCGGCCAAGCAGGCCAAGCCGTCGCGCCGCATCAAGGTCGACGACATCGCGGTGGCGGACGCCCCCGCGCGCGTCGACGCGGACGCGGATGCCGTGGATCTGTACGCCATCGGAGCCGTCGACTTTGTAGCAGGCGTGCACGCCTAAGCACGCGTCCCGGAGACCGCACGACCCAATGGACAGCCGCGCACTCTTCGCCCGTCAAGTTCGCTCGCAGTGCGAAACGCTCTGCGAGCTTCTCGCTTGTACGGCCGGTAGTCTCGTCCCCGAGCCCACGCTGGAGCGCTGCAAGGTGAGCGTGCGCATGCTCGCGGGGACCATGCTCGTGGTCGACCTCGCCGACTGGACGCGCCTCCTGGGATCGGTCGAATCGCTGCTCAACGTCATCGGCCAGCGCCGCCTCGCCTGGGACGAGCGGCTCGCGCAGGTCATCTTCGAGCTCATCGAGAAAGAGGAGCTGCTGGCGTCGTGCCACGAGCGCGACGGCGAGGAAGGCGGGCGCAACGCCGTCTCGACCCAGGAAGTGGAAGCGCTGATCGCCGAGGTGGACGCGCTGCGCGAAGAGTGCGAGCGCGCCGAGTCGGTTCCGATGCCGGCGAACGAAGTCGCGGTCGAAGTCGAGCGGATGGGACGCGTGGCCACGGAGCTGGGCGCCGCTTGTGAGCGCGTGCTGGCCGCCGTCGGATCCCAAGAGTGGCAGTCGCGCGGAGCCGACGCCAGTGCCGTCGAAACCCTGCGCCGCTCGCTCGGCACCATCGAGTTCTACGCGCAAGCGATGGATCGCATCGTGGCCTCGGTGGAAGAAGACGTGACCGCACCCAAGTGCGACATCGTCCCCATCGAGACGGCCCTGGGGGACTTCGCGAGCGAGCTCGTGCGCGAGACCGGCCGCGAGCTCGAGATTCGCCTCCACGCCGACGGCCTCGAGATCGAGCCCGCGCTCATGCCGGCCGCGTACTGGATCCTGCACGCGATGGTGGCCGATGTGTTCGAGCGCTGCGACGAACCCAAGATCGAGATCGACATCAACATGTCGGACCGCAACGGCGCGATCCACTGCCGCCTGAAGGACAACGGCGAGAACTTCCTGTCCGACTCGCGCCTCGACCACGAAGACCAGCTGGCCTTCTACCCCGGCCTTCGCCACGTCATGCGCACGCTCAAGGAGCACCACGGGACGCTGTCGGTCGAGCCGGGCGGCGGCAAGGAAGCGCGCTTCGGGTTCACGCTCCCGAGCACGACGGTCGCCGAACCGCTCTTGGTGTGGGAGCGAGCCGGCCACACCTTCGCGGCGCGAGCGTCGCAAGTGGTCGACGTGGTCGCCATCTCAGCCAACCTGCGCAAGGCCGGCTCGTACGGCGAGCATATAATGATCGACGGCCGCCGCGTTCCGCTCCTCAAACTCGACGTCTTGTTTCCCGATGCCCCCACCGGTAACTCGCACGTGGTGGTGCTGGGCGCCCTGGAAAAGCACGTGGCGTTCTACGCGCCGGGCGAAGGCGCTCCCAAGCTGGGTGTGGTGCTGGGCGACTCGACTCCGGTGTGGCGCGGCATCCCGCACGACGTGGTGCGCGTCGACGGCCGCCGCGTTCCTTTGATGGACGCCGCCGACATTCTTCGCAGCTATCTCTCGATCACGGGCACGCTCAACAGCGACGCCATGTCGGCCGCCGAACCCGATAGCGGCGGCCGCGACCTCGTGCACGAACCCGAGGAGTACGACGCGCCCGTGGCCGACGCGGCCGCCGACGACCCGCGGGCGGACGACCCCGAGGTGCTGGTCATCGAGCAGAGCGAATCGACGCGTAACGCGCTCACCGACATCCTCGCGCGCCAGCGGGTGCGCGCGTCGTTCGCGGGGGACGTCGAGGAAGCGCTGGGGCTGATTCGCTCGAGCGAGCCGCGCGTGATCATCTCCGAGTTCCGCATCCCGACCATGGCCGCGAAGAAGATCGTCGACTCGCTGCGCGCGCAGGGCCGCGCCATCCCGGTGCTGGTCACGACCTCGCAGTCGGGCAAGACGGCCGACCTCCTGGTGGAGAAACTGGGGGCGTCGGGATACTTGAGCAAGCCCCTGTCGGCCGCCCAGGTGGCGTCGCAGCTGTCGACGTTCCTCGGAGTGGTCCACTAGACGCCGCGGGTACCGCGTCGTTTATCGGGTTTGCGTTTGACGGCGCCGCACGGTGCAAACTGCCCGTCCGCGCGCCCTAAAATGGGGTCGAAGCGACCTAACCGCTTGAAAAATAAAGCGGATGTCTTTGGTACGCTTCGTGCTTTGAATCGGTCTACTTGGGTGGGAACTCAGGCAGCACCGTCAACAAGAAGGATGGGCGCAAGATGAGCAAGTGGAGAGACACCGACTACTCGAGCATCGTGATCGGCGGCGCCGAGGACCAGGACGTTGTGATGACGTCGGTCGAAGCCGCCGAGTATCTCAAGATGCACGTGAAAACTGTCTGCCGTCTCGCTAAGGAACGTAAGATCCCGGCGAAGAAGGTTGGCAGCGAGTGGAGGTTCCTGAAGAGCGTGCTTGATAAGTGGCTGGCGCAAGAGGTCGTTTAACGGCCTGATCACCCTCTTTCTCCCCGCGGCGTCGCATCGCCGGGAGCAGCCATGCCGCCGAAGACCACGATCGAGAAGCTTTCGTCGTCCTCCCCGGACGTCACGATTTTCAAGATCACGGGCACCCTTGGCTTCCACGAAAAGAACGTCCTAGAGCGACTCTTCAACGAGTGCGCAAGGCGCGGGCTTGCCCGCGTTTTGTTCGAGGTCTCGGAGCTCGAGTCCTTGGGCGGCGGGTGCGCGCGCATCATCCGCGAAGAGGCGATGCGCGGACGACTCGCCATCGGGCTCGCGGGCGCGACGAGGACGGTGCTCAAGTTTCTGCAGAACGACGACGTCTCCCGCGTGGTCTTGGCGGAAACCATCGACCAGGCGATTCCGCTCGTCCAAGCGAAGGCGCTCGCCGCGCCCGCGACCCCCAGCGCCGAGGTGGATTCCGACGAAGCGCTTCTCAGCAAGGAGTCGCTGGAGGAGATTCTGCGCCTGGGCGACGTGTCCGCCGACGAGGAGGACGCGGACCACGACGACGAGGAAGACGCGCCGCACGGCGCGTCCAAGAAGACCCGCGGCAAGGGCGGCGATGCGGCCAAGCCGGCGCGCGCCGACGCGAAGAGCGACGCGAAACCGGCGGCGCCGCCGAAGGAAGCGCCCAAGGCCGCCAGCCGGGCGGCGGCTCCCGCATCCCCTCCTCCCGACCTCGACGATTCCAAGCAGCTCCAGAAGCGCATCGTCCAGTACAACACGCTATTCTCGATCAACTCGGACTTCTATCGCTTCCAGGATCGCAAGAACCTGCTCGACGCGTTCTTGTTGACCACTATTGCGCAGGTCGGCGTGGAGAGCGCCGTGTTCCTCGAGAGCAACAAGGGCTACTTCGTTCCCGTGGCCATGAAGGGCATCGAAGCCGGCGAGCTGCGCGGCTTCGCGCTTTCGGCGGCACAGCTGTGCCTGCCCAAGCTGCTCGCGCTGGCGGGCGTGATCCTGGTCGAGAAGTCGCCCTTCGGCGACGACGTCAAGGCGCCGCTGTTGGCCCTCGGTTGCACCTACGTGGCGCCCTTCGTGGTCCACGGCGAGGTGCGCGGGGTGGTGCTCCTGGGCAAGCCGCTCAAGAAGGAGCTCGATACCACCACCATGGACTTCATGAAGATCCTCATCAACCAGGCAGCCATCGCGTACGAGAGCATGGCGCGCTTCGAGGAAGAGAACGAGCGCACGCTGGGCATCGTGCAGACGCTGATCTCGCTGATCGAGGAGAACACGCTCGCGCGCGGCAATACGAATCTAATTTCGCACTACGTGTTCGCGGTCGCCAAGCGCATGCACTACCCGGACGAGCACGTGCGCGACCTGATGTATGGCACCGTGCTGCGCGACATCGGCATGATCAAGGTGAGCGACCTGATCGTGCGCAGCCCCCGCGAGCTGATGCCGGAGGAGTGGGAGATCATCAAGCGCCACCCGAGCGACGGTGCCAAAATGCTCAAGGACATGAAGTTCTCGACGCACGCGACCGACGTGGTCCAGAACCACCACGAGCGCTTCAACGGCGAGGGCTATCCGCGCGGCGCGCAGGGGCAGGACGTCCCGCTGGGCGCGCGCATCGTCTCGGTGGTGGAGAGCTATGCGGCCATGCTGCAAGTCCGCCCGACGCGCCCCGCGCTCTCGCGCGAGGAGGCGCTCAACACGCTCAAGGAGAACTGGGGCATGCGCTACGACCCCGAGGTGATTCGCTGCTTCGTCGAGATCGTCGACGAAGAGATCCGCTCGGGCGTCGACTCGAGCGACCAGCGCTTCGCGCTGTTCAGTGTATAGCGGCACGACGGGGAGAAATCAATGAGTGCCAATATCCTGCTGGTCGACGACGACCCCAAGGTGCTGGAGATCCTGTCGGTCTCGCTGGAGCGCCGCGGCCACCGCGTCTCCACTGCCGACACCGGCTCGAGCGCCATCGAGCAGACCTCGGCGTCTCCGCCCGAGCTCATCATTCTCGACCTGGTCCTATCCGATATGAACGGCGTGCGCGTGCTCGAACACGTTCGCGACAAGCATGGCGACGACCCGCCCGTGCTGTTCCTCTCCGCCGAGACCGACGTCGATGCGCGCCTGGCCGCGCTCGAGCGCGGCGCCGATGACTTCCTGATCAAGCCGGTGTCGTTGCGCGAACTCCACTCCAAGGTGGACGGCGCCCTGCGCCGCAGCACCCGCATGCGCGCCCTCGGCCAAAGCAAGCGCACGCTGGAGGCCGAGATCGCCCAGCGGCGCGCACACGCGTCGCACGTGTCGAAGGAGTTCAAGCGCCACCTCCTATCGATGCGCACGCTGCTCACCATGTCGCACGACCTGAATCGCGCGCTGCAGTCCGAAGACCTCATCAAGATGGCGTCGCTGACGCTCCTGGGAGAGCTCAAGGTGTCGAGCATGGCGCTCTTCGCGCTCGAGCACGAGAGCGACAAGGAGTTCCCGCTCCTGGGCGTGCGGGGTTTCGACGCCAAGCGCTTCGACGGCCTCGCACTCGACCGCACTTCGGCGTTCGTTTCGATGCTGGTCGACGGCGGGAGGCCGCAGCAGATCGCGCGCAATCAGGACCAAAAATGGGTCAAGAAGCTGCCCGACTTGCGCCTGGCGGTGTTCGAATACGCGGCGCCGATCGCGTTCAAGGGCGAGATCAAGGGCGTCGTATTCACCGGCCCCAAGCTCTCGGGCGAGGCGTACAGCGAGTACGACCTCGACATTATGATGTTCATCGCGAACTCCATCGCGTTGGGGATGGAGAATTCGCACTTGGTGACACAACTGCAGACGACCTACGTGTCCACGCTGCGCTCGCTGATCTCGATCATCGAGGCCAAGGACCCGTACACCAAGGGGCACACCGAGCGCGTGGCGTCGTACGCGATGGCGCTGGCCAACCGGCTCTCGTTCGACGAAGAGACGCTGCGCACCATCCTGTTCGGCGCGCTCCTGCACGACATCGGCAAGATGGGCGTGCTCGACGAGATCATCCAGAAGCCGGGGCCGCTGACCGAGGACGAGTGGGAGCTGATGCGCGCGCACCCGGTGGTGGGGGCGCAGATCGTCGAGAAGATGGAGTTCCTGACCGGCACCATCGACATCGTGCGGCACCACCACGAAAGCTGGAACGGCAAGGGCTACCCCGACGGGCTGCGCGGCGAGGAGATCCCGCTCCTGGCCCGTCTGGTGACGGTGGCCGACAGCTTCGACGCCATGACCACGGACCGTCCGTACCGCAAGGCGCTCTCGCTCGACGAAGCCGTGCGCCGTCTCGAAGAGGCCTCCGGCGTCCAGTTCGACGCCGAGCTGGTCAAGGTATTCGTCAAGTACGTGCGCGAGAAGGGCCGCGACCTCACGGTCGTGGCCGCCGCGGAGACGCGCGGCGTCGCGGACCTGTAAACACCGCCGTCATCTTCCCGCCGAATTGTGAACCCGCGCGACAGCTCGCGTGCGCGCGCAGCGCGGGAGAAACCGCGGCTGCCGATCACCCGCTACCACGCAACTCGTTACCACGCCGCGCGTCTTACGATTGACGATTTCTTCTAGGCGCGCTCTCGCCCGAATGGCACTTCGCTTGCCCTAGGCCCCGTCACTCATGATCGACCCGGAGCGCGCAAGGCGGCGTGTGGTGATGGCGGTAGTGCAGGGGTGAAGGTCGCCGCGTTCGCGACGGGTGCGTGATTAGAAAAGAGGGAGCCGGGAGGAGGGCGGTTGGGAGGAGCCGTCTTTCGACCGTGGATTCGATCGTCGGGCGAGCCGGAGCGCCGGTGGAGGGCCGGATCCGAGCGTGTGCAGCCAGCCACTCGAGGTGGGTGTGCTCACGGAACCCCATACTCGGGGCTGCCACCGGTGCCAAGGAGCGCACGACGATCGAGTCCTTCGCTCCCTCTTTTTGTCTTTTGGGCCCACCGCTTGCTTTCGGTATATTCGGCCTACTATGAGCACACAACGCATCGAAGAAGCCAACGTGGTCACGCGGAAACTCCCCAACGGCCTCTCCGTCATCCTCAAGCAGGACCGGACCTCGCCCATCGTGGCGGTCAACGTCTGGTTCGGCGTGGGTTCGGTCCACGAAAGCGAGGAGATGAACGGTCTCGCGCACTTCCAAGAACACATGGTGTTCAAGGGGACCGAGAAGTACAAGGTCGGCGACAT
>DASPGK010000065.1:0-2693 GCA_035620655.1 Candidatus Krumholzibacteriia bacterium | reverse complement strand
GCCGGCGGCGGCGGCAGCGGCGAAGATGTTGGGACGAATCGACGCCATTTGCACGCCCGCGCTCGACTCCAGTTCGAGGATCACCTTGCCCGAGTAGACCGGGCGCTTGACACGCAGATTTCCGCCCGCCCACACCAACTCCGTGCAGTCGGTGAACAGCGACGCGTCGCAGCGCGCGGCGGCGCGTGCGGAGAGGTCGCGACCGAGCGCGGTCGCGCCGAACAGCAAGACCTTGGCGCCGCTGGCCTGGAGCGCGGCCTGGATCGCCATCGCGTAGCCCTGCGACGAGTATGCCGCGAGTGCGGCGTGGCGCGCCGCGTAAACCTTGCTTACGGGGAGGGCGCGCGCCGCGGGGAGCGCGGCGTCCACGGTGGCAGCATCCCCCACCAACGCGATCGAAACCGGGCCGGCGCCCGCTTGCGACAGCTGCAACGCGGCCGCGACCAGTTCCTTGGTGATCGCCTTGAGCGACCCCTCCCGCACTTCTCCGTAGACCAGAATTCCGTTTGCCATGTCGACGTGGGACGCCAGCGCCCCGGCTCCTTTCAGCGGTCGTGGTCGGTGGTCAGATGACCTTCGCTTCTTCGCGCAGGAGGCGCACGAGCTCCTGGGCCTGCGCCGCCGCGTCACCCGCGATCATCTTGACCGGCGGGCGCTCGGGAAGGTTGTGGTAGCGAACGACCTTGGCCTTCGCACCCGCCGCGCCGACCGACTCCGGTTGCAACGACAGCCCGGCCAGCCCGGCCTTCTTGATCTCTTTCTTCTTCGCCTTCATGATGCCGGGCAACGACGCGTAGCGCGGCTCGTTGAGCCCCTTCTCGCACGTGACCAACGCCGGCAGCGACATTTCCACGATCTCGTCTCCGCCTTCCACGCGCCGGCGCGCGGTGGCGGTCTTCTTGTCGTCGGAGATCTTGAGTTCGGTAACGATCAGCGCCTGCGGCAGGCCGAGGTATTCGGCGATGGCGGGGCACACCTGCGCGGCGTCGTAGTCGATGGCCTGCTTGCCGCCCAGGATCAGGTCCGGTGCAAGCGGTCGGATCACTTCCGCCATCACGCGCGCGTTGGCCTGCGCGTCGCCGCCCTCGAAGGCAGGGTCGCTCACATGGATGGCGTCGTCGGCCCCCATCGCGAGTGCGGTGCGCAGCACCTCGACGGCCCGCTCGGGGCCCATCGACACGGCGACGACGGTGCTATCGTCCTTGAGGCGCTCCTTGATGCGAAGCCCCTCTTCGACGGCAAACTCGTCGTAGGGGTTCATGATGAACTTCAGTCCTTGCGGGTCGATCGACGCCCCGTCCGGCCCGATCTTGATCTTCGACTCGGTGTCGGGCACGCTCTTTACCAGCACCACGATTTTCACGACATCCTCCTGTGGCCGCGCGACCCCGCGCGCAACCCTAGCGCAGATTCTTGAGTACGTGACGCGCGATGACGATGCGCTGGATCTCGCTCGTCCCTTCGTAGATCTCGGTGATACGCGCGTCGCGGAAGTACCGTTCGACCGGAAAGTCCTCCAGGTATCCGGCGCCGCCGTGGATCTGAACCGCCTGGCGCGCCGCCTCGTTGCTCGTCTCGGAAGAGAAGAGCTTGGCCATGGCGGCCTCCTTGCCGTGCGGCTGCCCGGCGTCCTTCAAGCGCGCGGCGTTGTACACCAGCAGCCGCGCCGCTTCGATCCTGGTCGCCATGTTCGCGAGCTTGAACTGGACCGCCTGGAACTTCCCGATCTGCTGGTCGAAGGCCTCGCGCTCTTCGGCGTACTTGATCGACGCGTCCAAGCACGCCTGCGCGATACCGACCGCCTGCGCGGCGATGCCGATGCGCCCGCCGTCGAGCGTGTGCATCGCGATCTTGAAACCGATCCCGACTTCGCCCAGTATGTTGGCGGCCGGGACGCGCATGTCCTCGAACACCAGCTGCACCGTGCTCGACGAGCGCAGTCCCATCTTGTCTTCCTTCTTGCCGACGGCGAACCCCTTCCACCCACTCTCGACGACGAAGGCGGTAATGCCGCGCGTCTTGTGCGCCGGATCGGTTCGCACCATCGCGATCACGACGTCGGCCTCGGCGCCGGTGGTGATGAAGTTCTTGGTCCCGTTCAGGACGAACGAGTCGCCGTCCTTGACCGCCGAAGCGACCAGCCCGGCGGCGTCGCTGCCCGAGCCCGGCTCACTCAATGCGTACGCGCCCAGGAATGCGCCCGTCGCGAGCTTGGGAAGGTATTTCTTCTTGAGATCTTCGCTGCCGAAGTGGACGATGGGGGCGCACACGAGCGAGTTCTGCACCGACATGGTAACGCCGGTCGACGCGCAGGCACGGTTGACTTCCTCCAGGGCGAGGACGAGCCCGAAATTCCCGATCCCGCTGCCCCCGTACGTCTCGGGCACCAGCATGCCCAAAAAGCCAAGCTCCCCGAGGCGCTTGACCAAGGCGGCGGGAAACGCGCCCTCGCGGTTGTGCTTATCGGCGACGGGCGCGATCTCGTTGTCCGCGAACTCGCGGGCGGTCGTCTGGATGAGGCGCTGCTCGTCGGTGAGCGGAAATTGCACGATGTCCCTCGTTGGGATGGTAAAGCGAACGGAAGCGACGGCTGGCGGCACAGGCGCCGGATCAGAAGGCGACCTTACGGGAGGACGGGGTGGGTGTCAATCGCGAATTGCCGCATGGGGTTAGACGAACGCTGCCCGGCGGGA
>DASPGK010000064.1:0-5199 GCA_035620655.1 Candidatus Krumholzibacteriia bacterium | reverse complement strand
GCACGACCGACGAACCGCCCGCGCGCATCGCGCGGGCGTTCGAGCAAGTAGGCCCGCGCGTGTCCGGTCGCATCTGCATCTTCGAAGACGGGAAGTTCGCGAACTTCTTTCCGCTCTCGCTCGCCCAGCCGGTGTTCGACCTGCGCGTCGGGGCCGGGACGCTGCGCGAGCGCTGGCTTGCCGGCGGCACGCACGGCCAGGTCTCGTTGATCTGCCGCGACTACCTCGCGGACGTGGTTCGCCTCGCGGCTCCCGGCCTGCCCGTGAACGACGCGGTCGCCGGGGACACGCTGTTGGTCAACGGGCGCTGGCTGTGCATGGCGGGCGAACGCGATGCGTTCCTGTCTCGATTGCCGGACGACAGCGTGGCCCTTCAGGGCGGGTGCCTGGTCGCGGCGCGGGTTTCCCGCGACGCGGCTGCGGACTTGGCGCGCGCGCTGCGCGCACAAATCACCGACGCGGCCGTCGATGCGGTGTGTTCGCAGCTCGAAAAAGCGCGCGCGCAGTCCGCGGCGGATGCCGACGCGGAGGCGTTGTCGCCCGATCTCATGCGCGTGATCGACGCCCGGCGACTGCGACGCGTCGAGATGCCCGAGGCCCGCGTGCTCTCGTTTCCGTGGCAGCTGGTCGAGCACAATTCCGCGTGCATCGCCGACGATTTCGCGCGCGCGGCGCGCGGGCACGCCAAGGACGCCGCGATCCACCCCGGCGTGCACCTGGTCGAGCCCAAGCGGATCGCGATCGGGAGCCGGGCCGCGATTCGCGCCGGCACCGTGATCGACGCCAGCGACGGCCCGGTCGTGATCGGCGAAGGCGTCGTCGTTATGGCCAACGCCACCATCGTGGGGCCGGCGGCGATCGGGGCGGGCTCGGTCGTGAAAGCCGGGGCGCGCATTCTCGCGGGCACGTCGGTGGGGAAGGTGTGCAAGGTGGGTGGGGAAGTCGACGAGTCCATCTTCGCGGACTACACGAACAAGCAGCACGACGGATTCCTGGGTCACACGTACCTGGGCTCGTGGGTCAACATTGGGGCGGCGAGCAACAACAGCGACCTCAAGAACAACTACGGCAGCGTACGCATGTGGAACGCCGGCCGCCCGCGTGATACCGGTCGCCAGTTCCTCGGCCTGGTGATGGGGGACCACACCAAGACCGGTATCAACGCCGTGTTCAACACCGGGACGGTGGTGGGCTTCAACTGCAACCTCTACTCGAGCGAGATGCCGGACGCGTTCGTGCCCAGTTTCTCCTGGGGCCACGGCCGCGACGTGGTGCCCTACGAGCTCGAGAAAGCGGTGCAGACGGCCACGGCCGCGATGCACCGTCGCGGCATCGCGTTCACCGCGGAGCACCGGCGGCTCTTCGAGCGCGTGCACGACATGGTCGCGCGCGCGGGCCGGAACGCGTGACGCGCGGTTACGGCGAGGACCAACACGCCGCGCCGAGGAATCCCTCTCCACTTCGCGAATCAGCACACGCCGCCCCGCGCGCGAAGACTCATACCGCACGTGACTGCGTGCGCCGGAACCCGCACCGCGAGGCGCCTGCGACAACCCCACGGACGCCCGCGGCGACGCGCCAATCGATGATGAATACGCCGCTTAATACGCGCGCGGGCCGCGCGCGCGGGCCGTGGCATGTCGCTTGATGGTACATGGGCAAGGCTGCTGCTTCGCCCGTGTCTTGCTTCGGCGTGGGCCCATTCCCTCAAGGACGTTGTTTCCCGAGACCAAGCACACGGCGCGGCGGCGCCTTTTTTTTCCCTCCGAGCCTTGCCGGCGTCCCTCGCACGGACTGTAAATTCTTATTTGACAGTGCTTCCAGCCCTGTGATAGCTTCCACGACGATCGTCTCGAAGCCGGGCGAGCGTGTCGCGCCCCGGCCGGTCGAGGTAACGGGCGCGGTGGATCGCTTGGCGTGATGGCCGAAGCGGGCGCGCTTCGAGTTTCCTAACTGGGAGAGAGCCATGACGAAAGCAGACTTGGTCGAGGAGATCTCGAGGGTCACCGGGCTCAACAAGAAAGACACCAGCATCATCGTCAACGAGGTGATCACGAACATCTGCCGTGCGCTCGCGGAGGGCGACAAGGTCGAACTGCGCGGCTTCGGCAGCTTCAAGGTCAAGGAACGACGCGCGCGACAAGCGCGCAATCCGCGCACCGGAGACGGTGTGCAAGTGCCCGCGAAGTTGGTGCCCTTCTTCAAGGCATCCAACGAGCTGAAGGCGCGGGTCAACGACACCAACGCATGATCGAGCGAAGCCGGGAGGAGAGGAATACGAATGCCGTGCGGACGTAAGCGCAAACGACAGAAGATTCGGACGCACAAGCGCAAGAAGCGCTTGCGGAAGAATCGTCACAAGAAGAGAATCCGTTAGCACGTGCGCGGCGGTCTCCGGCGACCGCCGCGCCGCTTTTCCACGCACTCAAGCAGGCGACGCCACGCGCCTGGGAAAGAAGAAGCGATGACCCGAGTCGAACGGCGAAGCGCGGCCCGCGTACCGGCGCGCCTGGCGATGGAGATCACGCTGGGCGGCGGCCGCGCGCGCACCGAGAGCCTCAACGTGAGCGCGAACGGGGTCTATTTCGCCTCGACGAGCTTCATCCCGCTCTTGACCAAGTTGCGCATCACCCTCGAGCTGCCCGAGGACGGTGCGGATCCGTCCCAGGTCACGTGCGACGGTGTCGTGGTGCGCACCGAGCCCGAGGTCGAGACCGCGGGCGAGGACGACTACCAGGTGGCCTGCTACTTCACCGACATCTCCGACCGTGATCGCGAGCGCCTGGAGTCTTACATCCTGCGCCACGTCCCGTTCTGATCGCGACCCGTTTCCTCGGTTTCCCCGTCCCCGCTGCCGGCTGAAAGCCGGCCACTTTTTTGTTTGCCGACGTTTCCCGCCCTGTGGTAAGCGTGTTACCACTTTCGTCCGCGCGAAGGCGGCGGATCCCCATAACCCACTGTGAAAAAAAAGATTGCAGGATCGACGCGGGTGTCGCCGCCGGAAGCGCCCAAGGCGGGGGTCGCCTCGTCGCCGCGTCGGCCCCCCATGTCGTCGGCTAGCCCCGACCCGCGGGTCGACGGGCGCCCCGGCCCCGCGCCCGCCCAAACGCCCGCGGCCCCGGAACGGCTGCGCCCGCTCGCGGCCCAGCTCAAGACGCTGTATCACATGGGGCGCGACCTGGGCGAAGACGAGAACTGGAGCGACGCGCTCGACCGCTTTCTGATGGCGCTCGTGAGCTTCATGGAAGCCGAGGGCGCCGGGCTGCTCCTCTTGAGCGACGGCACTCGCTCGCTGTCCGCGCGCGCCGTGTTCCACCTCGACGAAGGGCACGTGGGGCGCGCCATCGACACTATTCGCGACGGCTGGACCCGCCACGCGCGGGCCGCGGAGATCCACGCCCTCGAAAGCTACGGCAGCTCGCGCCCCACGTCGTGCCTGGAGCGCACCGCCGCGTGGCGCACCACCGTGATTCCGCTCCGTCACCGCGGTCGCGCGCTGGGGTTCCTGATCCTGGACAAGGCTTATCGCCGCGCGCACCACTTCCAGGGCGACTATCTCTTCTTGAGCACGCTGCAGACCATCTTTGCCGAGGAGATCGCGAACGCGTCGTACATCAGCGAGCTGCGCCAACTCTCGCGCTTCAATCACAAGGTGCTCGACAACCTGCGCAGCGGTGTCGTCACCACCGATCTCGACGGTGCGATTCGCTTCGCCAACGCGTGGGCGGCGGAGATGTGCCCGCGACTGCGGGGACGCGGTTCGGCGGGGACGGTTCACATGGACGAGCTGTTCCAGCACGCGATTCACGGGGGCCTGTTCCGGCGCCTGTTGGAGGCGGCCGACGACGCGGAGGGCCTCGAGGTGACGTGCCACGGCGGGCGCGCGCCTTTTCCCGTGCGCTTGCGCGTGACGAAAATGCACGACGACAACATCAACGGCACCGTGCTGGTCGCCATCTTCGACGATCTCTCGGAGATGAAGCGAATGGAGGAAGCGGTGCGCCGCAACGACCGGCTGCGCGCCCTGGGACAGCTCTCGGCCGGTGTGGCGCACGAGATTCGCAATCCGCTCGCGGGCATCGCGACCACCGCCGAGGTGCTGGGCGAGAAGCTCGCGGGCGACGACGACAAGGTGCGCTACATCCACGCCATGCTCGATGAGATCCAGCGCCTCGACGGCATCGTGAAGAACCTGCTCGCGTTCGCGCGCCCGCCCAAGCCGCAGCTCTCCCGTTGCGGGGTGGCCGACGTGGCGGCGCGCGTGGTGTCGCTGTCCGCGGACGCGGCCACGGCCCGGGGCGTGGTGGTGGCGACGTCGGTCGACGCGGACGTGATCTGCTTGGCCGACCCGTCGCAGCTGACCCAGGTGCTCTTGAATCTGGTCCTCAACGCGGTGCAGGCGTGCGGGCACGGCGACCGCGTGGCGGTCGCGGCCCGGCGCGACGAGGGGTGGGTGGCGATCGAGGTCGCCGACACCGGTGCGGGGGTGGCCGAAGAGGTGCGCGCCACGCTCTTCGATCCGTTCGTCTCCACCAAGACGCAGGGGACGGGACTGGGCCTGGCCATTTCGCGTCAAATTGTGGACGACCACGCGGGCACCATCGCGTGCGAGTTTCTGGAGAAGGGGACGAAGTTCACGGTACGCCTTCCCGCGCTCGCAGTGCCCGTTGCGGGCGCGCCGGCGTAAGCGCGGGGACAACACGCAGAAGGAGCCGTAAATGCCGAAGACGATCCTCATTATCGACGACGAGAAAACCATACGATGGTCGCTGGCGGAAGCGATCGCCGCGGGCGGTTACGACACCGTCGACGCCGAGACGGCGGCCGACGGTGTCGCCAAGTTCCGCGACGCTTCGCCCGACTTGGTGCTCCTCGACATGAAGCTCCCGGACGGATCCGGGCTCGACGTGCTGAAGATGGTCAAGGCCGAGGATCCCTCCGTGCCGGTGGTCATGATGACCGCGTACGCCGAAGTGGAGACCGCGGTCGAGGCGATGAAGCTCGGCGCCTACGACTTCGTCGCCAAGCCGTACTCAGTCGACAAGCTGCGCGTGACGATTTCCAACGCGCTCGAGAACCAGCGCCTGAGGAGCGAGATCGCGTACCTGCGCTCGGGTTCGACGGGCAACGCATTCTTCAAGCAGTTCATCGGGCGCAGCCCCGCGATGGTGGAGATCTTCGACAAGATCAAGAAGATCG
>DASPGK010000063.1:0-4138 GCA_035620655.1 Candidatus Krumholzibacteriia bacterium | reverse complement strand
CCATAGGTAGAGCTTCAACGATTTCAGCTCCACGCAGCGCTCGTTCGGTACATAGCGAATGCGAATGGTCGCGAAGTCGGGCTGCCCGGTGCGCGGGCACAGGCACGTGAACTCGGGGCACTCGAACGAGATCAGGTAGTCCCGGTCGGGGTGTGGGTTCGGAAATACTTCGAGTTCCTTCGAGGGTAGGTTGGGCATGGTCAACGAATTGTAACGCGCGCAGCTTCGTCAATGCAAGGCGCTGCGCATTCGCGCAGCGTATCACCAGCGGCGAATTGTCACTTCCCCGATCTGTACGCCCGAGTATGAGTCGTCGTCGAAGAAGTAGTCGCGCAGCCGATGATTCGGCTGGTTGGCGACGCGGAGCATCTTGGCCTCCACGCGGTAACGACCCGGGGCGATGTCGGTCGGCACCGCGATGCGCACGTCGTCCTCGACGATGTCGCCCATCCTCCACGCGTCGGGCGCGAACAGCCCGCCCTGGATCATGTGGTCGGCACGAAAGCGATAGCGCTCGCGCTTCCATCGCTCGACGACCTTGCGCGTGATCTTCGGGAACGGTTTGCCGTCGAACGGCAGATCGAGGTCCTTGCGGTCGAAGCGAATCGTGACGACGTAGGTGCCGGGCGGAAGCTCGCGGTCGCGCGACCAGTAGAGGTCCAGCACCAGCTCGCCGCCCGCGGGCAGGATGCCGGCGCCGTGCAGGACGACGCCTTCGAGCGTCGCTTCGCCGGAGCGCACGCCGATGGGTTGCGCGTTCCCCGGCAGCGCTTCGACGACCGGGCGCGGAACGGGCCGCGGCAGCGTGGCCAGGCGCTCGTCGTGCTTCCATCGGAAGGCCGTGAGCCCGTCGGAGAGCGGAATGGTCTCGAACTCGTAGCGGAGCGAACGGAACATCTCCTCGGCGTCGTGCGCGTCGGCCGGGTCGAGCGTCCAGTAGTTGAGAACCATGTTCTCCGGCAGCGTCTCGTTGACCACGACGTGGGAGACCTCGTAGCCCTGGATCAGGGCCTCCTTCTCGCGCGCGGACGTGAATGGGCTCACGATGTCGCGCGCCGCGGACATGCGTTCTTCGACCCGCAGGTCGTTGGGGGGCGCGTGCTGATCGAGCGTGCACACGACGTGGTAGGGCGTGAAGGCCGACATGAGGTACGACGTCACCGGGTCGCTGGCGACGATCGATCCGCGCGGCAACGCGCCCGCGAGCTGCACCAACCCGCGCGCCCAGCGGTCGGGTCCGACCCGCCGCTCGGCCGACAGCACCGAGGGCGAGAACGCGGAGTGGTGCGCGAGCGGGAGCACGACCGCCGCCAGCGCCACCAGCACGACCCCCATCGCGAAGCGGGCCCGGCGTGGGCGCGTCGCGATGAAGTACGCGGGCAGCAAGTAGAATGGCACCAGGACGTCGAGTCGGAACGCGAGGTACTTCACGGCTGCGTAGAGCGGCGTCAGGATGAACGGCACCAGCTGCACGACCAAGAGTGTTACGAACGACGCGATGGCGTAGCCGACCCCGGGCACGTCGCGTCGCTTCTTCCACAAAGCGGGGATACAGACCAGCGCGGCCAGCCCGATCGGTCCGAACGTGTGCCACAGGCGCGCCGGGTCCGCGATGAACCAACGGTCAGTGAGGAATACGGCGCCCTGGACCTGCTCGTGAAGCGGGTTGCTGCGATACGCGGTGAGGTACCGGTAGAGCGCGAAGGGAAACGCCCCGATGACGGCGGCCGCAACCACGCGCAACGCTCGAGTCAGGTGCTCGCCCCAGCTCGAACACGGCGAACACGTGCGCCAGGGGACCAGCACGGCGGCCGCGATCGGCACGATCACGGCGAACTGTACGTGTATCGCCGTGGCCGCGAACGCGTACGCGACGCACCAGCGCAGCGCCGTGGTGGGGCCGCGATGGACGTACTCGACCGCCGCGGTGATGAAGAGCAGGAGGAAGGCGGTCCCGAACCGGTTGGGATAGAACGCCGCCCGCACCATCGGGTTGCCCACGCCCCAGTCGGTTCCGACCAGGAAGATGACGGCCGCCAGCACGGCGGGAAGGCGATGGCGCTTGAACAGCGCGCGCGCCGCCGCGTACACGACCAGCGCCATCACCGCGAGCAGGAAGGCCCCGTACGCGGCCAGCACGTCGATGGGCGGTGCGCCGGTGTGGCGAGCGGTGAAGCCGTAGATCGAGTGCAATAGCGCCTTGCGAAAATCCTCTCCGTCCTCGCCCGCGTTCCAATAGATGGCCGAGGTCGGGAAGGGATCCCCGGTGCGCGCGATCTCGGACACATAGCCGGCGTGGTCGATGGTGTCGTTGGTGATCGCGAGCGGCGGACCCACCACGGCGACGCCGAAGGCCGCCATCGCCACCAGCAGTGCCAGCGCCACGATGAAGCGCCGGTCCCGGGGCCGAATGGGAGTGCGTAGCGGATCGACCCGCGTCGTGTCCCGCGTCGGTACGAGCGCCCACAAGGCGACGATAGTGGCCGGGAGGGCGAGGCGGAACGCATCCAGCGAGGCGCCCGAGAGCACCCAGACGAACGTGCACACGAGCCAGAAGACGAATCCGCTCGCGCAGGTATGGGCCACGGCCTCCAACGGATCGTCGACACGAAGCCGGGTGGCACGCATCACCGCGACTCCCGGCACGACCACGCACATCAGCAAGACCACGGCGATTCCCAGCGGTCCCGCCAGGCGGCCGGGGAGCATGGGAACGAACGCGTACAGGCCCGTCGCCAAGGCGACCAGGAGGGGAGCCCGCGGTATCAGTCGAGATGGGTGCATCACGAGGGTCTAGGGACCGCCTAAGGTTTTGTGTTTATAGCAGATATCGCGACGTGCTAGAATAACAAACTTGAAGGCCACGGCAGTATGAAGGTCTGTATCGTTTCGCTCAACATCGTCCCCTTATTCGCAGGCGAGCGTGGCGGCTATTTCGGAGGTGCCGAGGTCCAGGCGGTCTTCGTGGCCGAGGTGCTCGAGGCGTGCGGCCAGCACGTCAGCCTCGTGGTCGCCGATCTCTCCGAACCCGAGCTCATTCCCTTCGCAACGCAAAACGCCTATCACTCGGCGGCGGGCGTGCGAGGGCTTCGTTTCTTCCACCCGCGGTGGACCGGCGTGATGCGCGCTCTCGAGCGCGCGGACGCCGACGTTTACTACCAGCGGAATGCCGGCATGATCACGGGGCTGGTCGCCATGTTCTGCAAGAGGAACGGAAAGCTATTCGTGTACGGTGCGGGAAGCGACGTCGATTTTTCCCCGCGCGACGTCGCGATTCGCGGCGCGCGCGACCGGCTGATCTACAACTGGGGGCTCAAAGCGAGCCGGGGCTTCGTGGTGCAGAACCAAGCGCAGCGCGCCGCCGCCGCGCGTTTCCACAAGCCGACGCGGGTCATACCCAACGGGGTCACGCCGATCGACGTCGCATCCGATGACACCGACGGCACGATCGTATGGATCGGCGCCATGTGGCGCGTGAAGCGTCCCGGGTTGCTGCTCGAGTTGGCGCGTCGCATGCCCGACCGGCGCTTTGTCGTTATCGGGAGCGGAGGAGAATTGGCGAAGTCGATCGAACGAGAGGCCGCGCGGCTGCCAAACGTCGAAATGCGGGGGCGGTTGGGGCGCGACGAGGTGAGCAAGGTCCTTCGCAAGGCCGCGCTGTTGGTGAATACGTCGTCCGTCGAAGGATTCCCCAACGCGTTCCTCGAGGCGTGGAATCACGGGGTGCCCGTGGTCGCGTTCAACGACGTCGACGGCATCATCGCCGAGGCGGGGGTCGGCGCGGTGTGCTCCAATCTCGATGAGATGGTCAGGGCCATCTCCGATCTCACGGGCGACCGGGGGCACGCGGCTGCGGTTCGGGCCCGCGCGCGCAGACTCGTGAGCGAACGGTTTTCGCCCGCCGTACTGGGCCCGCGTTACGTTGAGTTCTTCCAAGAGCTGTTGTCGGGGAGTGAACCGGCGGCCGTCGAGGGTGCCGTCGCGGTTCGTCGATCCTGAGCCAACTCGATTTATGTGCGGAATAGCGGGATTTGTGACGCGCGGTGGAGACGCCGGAGCACTCGAGCGAGATCTCGCGCGAGCGGTCGCGTGCTTGCGCCACCGGGGCCCCGACGACGAGGGCCTTTGGAACCACGCC
>DASPGK010000062.1:0-2155 GCA_035620655.1 Candidatus Krumholzibacteriia bacterium | reverse complement strand
TGCCTCGATTGTCACAAGGAAGGCGAGAAGGGCTTCGAGGCGGCGGGGAAGATCCACGCCGAGCTGGCCGGCCTGAGCACGACGTACGCCAACGCCGTCGCCGCGCAGGACGAGGTGCGGCGCATCGGAATGGACGACGTCGATATCGGCTTCATGCTCCAGGACGCACACCAGAGTCTAATCCAAGCGCGCACGCTGGTTCACACCTTCGACCCCGCGCGCGTCAAGACCACGACGGACGAGGGGGCGCGCAAGGCAACCGAGGCGCTCGAGGCGGCGGCGGCGCAGGTCAGGGACTTTCACGCGCGGCGTCGCGGCTTTGGAATGGCCACGCTGTTCACGACGGTCCTGGTGATTGCCCTGTTCCTACGCATTCGGCAGATAGAATCGCGCTAGTGTTGGAACTTCGGTGTCTACACGTCGCCGCCACACGATAGAACCGGAGCAAAAATAGACTACAAACTTCTTTTATTTGAAACTCTGCAAAACTAGGCTCCATGTGTACTTCGCGCTAGACGGCTTTTTGGGACGTCGATATACTTCTTCGGAGATAGTGATCCGAAATCTATGAAAACCGCATCCGGCGTTGCGATTCTCACCTTCCTGGCTGCCATCGGGGCCGCGCTGGTCGCGTTTGCGTTTCAGAGCGCTGAATCCTCGGAGCCGAGCACTCTTACCGACACCGTGTGCATGGACTGTCACGAGGACGTCGCCCACGGATTGATGGGCACCGCGCATCAACTGGTGTCGGCCAAGGTCTCGTGCCTGGACTGTCACGCCGGCGCGGCCACGGAAGCGCACGCCGACGATCCCGACCTGAAGCCGGTGAACCCCGCGCACCTGCCAGCGGACTCTCTTACCGCGCTATGCGCCACGTGCCACGCCGACGCGCACGCCCTGAATGTATTCGAGCGCGATCCCCATCGCGACGGCGGCCTCGCGTGCGCCGCCTGTCACAGCGTGCACGCGAGCAAGACGCAGATGGGGCTCCTGGTCGACGAAGAGCCGCAATTGTGTTTCTCGTGTCACGCGTCGCAGAAGGGTGACTTCGCGATGCCCACGCACCACCCGGTGATCGAGGGCGTGGTGCGCTGCAGCGACTGCCACGTTTCGGTGGCGCAGAGTGCGAAGCAGCACGTGCCGAGCGGGCCGTCCGAGACGTGCACCCTCTGCCACGCCATGTTCCAGGGCCCATACCCGTTCCAGCACCAGGCCGCCGTCGATTACTCGACCGAAGAGGGCGGTTGCCTGAATTGTCACGCCCCCCACGGGTCGCCCAACCCGCGCCTGCTCAAGCAGAGCTACCAGTCGCCGGACTACGCGCTGTGCATGCAGTGCCACTCCGTGCCCAAGCACGAGTTCAACATCAACCACGGGGCACAGTGGGCGGGAATGCCGTGCGCGGATTGCCACGTCGACGTTCACGGATCTTACGACAACGCGAAACTCCTGGACCCGGCGCTGCAGTCGCAGGGGTGCTTCGCGGTCGGGTGCCACTCGTACTAGGGAGACGACGGCGATGCGAATCGGAGCGGTGCTGTTGATGACGTGCGCGGTGCTGATACCGATTGGCGCGCGTGCCGACTCGACTTCCGTGTGGGAGGGAAACGTGCGCGTGGGCGGTGCCATCGAGGACGAGGAAGGCGACCAGTCGGTGATGCAGGAGACCTTCAACATCCACGAGGGCGTCACCTTCACCAGGTTGTTCCTGAACGGCCGCTTCAATCGCGACACGCATCTGCATTTCGACGCCGACAATCTCACCCTGGACGGACGGCGCGCGAATTTCGACCTGCGGCGCACCGGTGTGGGACGTCTTCGGTCGCACTACGACGAGAGCGATTACATCTTCGACCCCGCGGGCTCGGTCTTGGCGACGCGCCGCGACTGGTGGTCGACCATGTCGCTCACTCCGCGCCGGTGGCTGTGGATCTCGGGCGACTACGGCCTGCAGACCCGCCGCGGCGACCGCATCGGGTTCCCCGACAACACCGCGAGCGCGCTGGGCACCGCCTACGATTCGGACCTGAATCGCTGGCGCGTGCAGGTACAAGGCAATCACGGGTCGGGTGCGGCCGGCACCTTCGCCTACGACGGCGTGGCGCTCACGGACAAGCTCGATGCGCGCAACGAGCGCGACGGAACGGTGTTTTCC
>DASPGK010000061.1:0-5740 GCA_035620655.1 Candidatus Krumholzibacteriia bacterium | reverse complement strand
CGCTGCGGTATCCATTGAGCATCATCTCGCCGCTGTCGAACTCGGACTGCTGGGCCCTCGCGATGCACCCGACCGAGGACATCCTCTACGTCGGCACCATCGCCGGCGTCACCGTGCTCGACTACACGCCGGCACCGGCGGTCGCGACCAACCTCTCGCGCGTCTACTTGTACCCGAATCCGGTGTACCGCAGCCGCGGGCACAACGAGATCATGATCCAGAACATCACCGGGCCGGTGTCGATCGAGGTCTACAACCTCGAAGGCGTGCTGGTCCATTCGCAGACCGTCGACGCCAACGGACAGGTGGCGTGGGATCTCACCACCGAGACCGGCTTCCTCGTCGGCAGCGGCAACTACCTGGTGCGCGTGGTGGGTCCGGACGGCGCCGTCACCAAGACGATCTCGGTGCTGCGCTAGAATCTCGATGGTGAAACGCCTCCTCATCGTCGGCGCGGGCGAGGCGGGCCGCATGCTGGCTCGCGAAGTCGGCTCGCGCGCGCGCGACCAGTACCTCGCGGTCGGATTCCTGGACGACGCCCCCGCGCTCGCGGGGCACGACGTCGACGGACTGCCGGTGCTCGGGACCACCGACGCGCTCCAGCACGTGGTGCGCGCGCAAGGCGTCGACGAGGTATTGATCGCGGTCCCGTCGGCCGGGCGCGACTTCGTGCGCCGCATGGTGGCGTCGTGCCGCGACGCGGGTGTCGCGTATCGCATCGCACCCGGACTCTTGGAGATCATCAAGGGTCCCGTCCACTTGGAGCAGATTCGCGACGTACGGCCCGAGGATCTCTTGGGGCGCGAGACGGTGGAGTTCGACGAGGGCGAGATCGCGCGCTTCCTGAACGGCCGCACCGTCCTCGTCACGGGCGCGGGCGGCTCCATCGGGGGCGAGATCTGCCGCCAGGTGGGGCGCTTCGAGATCGAGCGGCTGGTTCTGTTGGGCCGCGGCGAGAATCAGATCTACGAGATCGAGCGCGAGCTGCGTACCCTCTATCCCACGCGCGACATCGTCCCGGTCATCGTCGACGTCCGCGACGCGGACGCGCTCGCCCGCACCTTCTCGCTCTACGAGCCCGAGATCGTTTATCACGCCGCCGCCCACAAGCACGTCCATTATATGGAGGCGTTTCCGGCCGAGGCCGTGAAGAACAACATCCTGGGGACGCGCAACGTGATCGACGCCGCCTACGCCGCCGCCGTCGGGCGCGTCGTCATGCTCTCGACCGACAAGGCGGCGCGCCCGGGGGGCGTCATGGGTGCCACCAAGCGCCTCGCCGAGTACCTGATGGCCGCGCGTAACAACCCGGCCGGGTCGCCCAAGCTCGTCTCCGTGCGCTTCGGCAACGTGCTCGCCAGCCGCGGCAGCGTGGTACCGCTGTTCGTGGCCCAGATTCGCGCGGGCGGTCCGGTGACGGTGAGCCACGAGGACGCCACGCGCTACTTCATGTCCCTCAAGGAAGCGTGCATGCTCGTGATCCAGGCCTCGCTGATGGGCGAAGGGGGAGAGATCTTCATTCTGCGCATGGGCGAGCCGATTCGTATCGCGGAGCTGGCGCGCGACCTGATCGCGCTCTCGGGCCACAAGGCGGGGGACATTCGCATCGAGTTCACGGGGCTGCGACCGGGCGAGAAGCTGCACGAGTCGCTGGTCGCGGAAGGCGAGGAGACGATTGCGTCGCGGCACGAGAATATCCTGCGCACGGCCTCGCGCGTGCCGCCGCGCGCCGAGCTGGACGCCGCGCTGGAAACGCTCGCGACGCTGGCCGCGGCCGGCGACGACGACGCGATTCGCGCCGAGCTCGCGCGCATCATCGCGGACGCGGGCATGTCCGGCACGCCGCGAGCGGGCGCGGCGAAAGGGAAGCCGGTGAAACGCCCGTGAGCGTCTCGCGCTCTTCGCTGCCCGCGATCGCGGGCGGAACCCCCGTGCGCTCGAAACCGCTGCCGTTCTTCCGCGCGGCGGTCGACGAAGGCGACGTGGCCGCGGTGGCCGAAACGCTGCGGTCGGGTTGGTTGACGTCGGGACCCAAGGCGGTCGAACTGGAGAAGCGCCTGGGCGAGTACCTGGGGACGTCGCACACCATCGCGGTCAGCTCGTGCAGCGAGGCGATGTTCTTGTGCATGAAGGCGCTCGGGGTCGGACCCGGCGACGAAGTCATCACCTCGCCCATCACGTTCGCAT
Organism: Candidatus Krumholzibacteriia bacterium; assembly: GCA_035620655.1. Taxonomy (GTDB): domain Bacteria; phylum Krumholzibacteriota; class Krumholzibacteriia; order WVZY01; family JAKEHA01; genus JAKEHA01. Next base: position 3,553 of record DASPGK010000061.1, on the reverse strand, counting down.
CCACCGTGCACGCGATTCTCCACAACGGGGCGACACCCGTGCTGGCCGACATCGAGCACGACACCTTCGGCGTCGACCCGGGCGCGGTGCGCGCGTGTGTATCGTCGCGCACCAAGGCCATCATGCCGGTCCACTTCGGCGGGCAGGCGTGCCGCATCGAAGACGTCCTCGCCCTCGCGGACCCGGCCGGCATCCCGGTGGTCGAAGACGCCGCCCACTCGTTCGGTGCGCGCGTGCACGGGCGGTTGTTGGGGGGCTTTGGGCGCGCCACCGCGTTCAGCTTCTACGCGACCAAGAATCTCACCACCGCCGAGGGCGGCGCCATCACCACCGAGGACGAGGTACTCGCACAGCGGCTGCGTTTGCTCGGCTACCACGGCATGTCGCGCGACAGCTGGAGCCGTTACTCGGACAAGGGATCGTGGTACTACCAGGTGCAGATTCCCGGCTACAAGTGCAACCTGAGCGATTTGCACGCGGCGCTGGGATTGACGCAGCTCGCGAAGATCGACCTCTTGCTCGAGCGGCGGCGGGCGGTGGCGGACGCGCTCACGCGCGCGCTGGGCGCTTGCGCGGCCATCGATCTGCCGCGCGAGTACCCGGGCTACTGGCACACTTGGCACCTGTACGTGATTCGCGTGCGGCCCGAGGCGCTTCGCATCGCGCGCGACGAGTTCATCCAAGCGCTGCGCGCGGAGAACGTGGGCACGTCGGTGCACTTCATTCCCATCCATCGCCACCCGTTCTTCGCGCCTTACCTGCGTCCCGGGCAGGCGTTCCCCGCGGCCGACGACTACTATGCGCGCTGCATCTCGCTTCCCATATTCCCCGACATGACCGACGACGACGTGCGCGACGTGGGCGAAGCGGTGACGCGTATCGCCGAGCACTTCCGCGCGGGCTAGCCGATGAGAGTCGTGGTCGTCGACACGTTCCCGCCCGAGCTGGACGCGGTCGCCGACGCGTCCGCGCGCGCCACGTTTTATCACACGTCGACGTGGCTCACGTCGCTGGCCGGCGCTTACCCGCGCCTGCGCTTGCGCTGCCTCTTGGCCGAGGAGGGCGGGCGCGCGCTGGCGTACCTTCCGTATTTCACCACCCGGCGCGGGCCGTTCGAGTCGCTGTGGTCGCTGCCGTTCGCGACTTACGGCGGGCCGGTGGGCGACCCCACGGCGGCCGCGGAGCTGCTCGCGGCGTATAGCCGCCAGCTCGAACGACGCAACGTGCTGGAAGTCAATTGGGTCGACTACTACAACGCGTTCGAGCCCGCGGGCGGCGAGGTGGAGATCGCCCTGACCCACGTGGTCGACATTGCGCCGGGATTCGACGTCGTGTGGCGCGAGCGCTTCGATAGCTCGCGCCGCCGTCGCGCGCGACGAGCCGAGGAGGCGGGTGTGGTGGTGCGGCGCGCGACGGAGGCGTCGGATGTGCGCAGCTTCGTCGAGGTATACCGCTCGCGTCTCGAGCGCTGGGAGGCGCGGTCCGGACACCCCGAAGCGTTGTTTCAATCGCTCCTCGCGCGCGGCGGCGAGCGGGTGGGGCTTTACCTGGCGACGCACCAGGGCGACGTGGTGGGGGGACAGATCAATTTCTACCACCGCGACACGGTGACGTCGTGGTACGGCATGGCGTCACCGCGCGGCAACGAGCTCCACGCAGGCGTGCTGCTGTACGCGACCTTCTTGCGCGAAGCGTGCGAGGCGGGCTTCGGCGCGTGCAATCTGGGGGCGAGCCTGGGCAAGGAGTCGCTGATCGCGTTCAAGCGCGCCCTCGGCGGCGAGCCCCACGAGTACCGCTCGGTGACACACCGGCGCCGGGTGGGACGCCTGCTGGCGGCCGCGCGCGCGTGGCGGCGGTCGCGATGACGCCCCGCCGCTCGCGCTTTCTCGGCAACACGGTCGCGCTGGTCTTGTCGACCGCGATCGGGACCGCGCTCGCGCTCGCGCAGATGAAGATCCTGGCCGCGGCGCTGCCGCTCGCGACCTTCGGGTTGTTTGCGTCGCTGCGCGGGCTCTCGCTGCTGGTCGCGATGCTGGCCGCGAACGGATTCCCGCAAACGCTGACGCGGTATCTTCCTGAGCACGCCGCGCGCAGCGAACGCGCGGCCGCGTCGCGCGCGACCGCGGGCGCTCTGACACTCACCGCGCTCTTGTGCGCCGTACTGCTGGCGGCTGTGGTCGCGGCCCGCTCGGTCTTCTTCGACAAGGTGCCCGCGGATGCGTTGGACGCGCGATTCATTCTTTGGTTCTCGGTCACGACGCTCGCGGTCGCGATCAAGCTCGTGGTGTACGGCGGCTTCAACGGGCTGCGGCGCTTTGGCTCGCAGACCGTCTTCGAGACCGGCACCCTGCTCGCGCAAGTCGTGTGGATGGCGCTCGAAGCCGATCGCCTCACCCTGACGCGCCTCTTCGAGATCGTCGGCGTCACCTCTTTGGTGGCGGCACTCGTGGCAACACCGTGGCTCGCGGGCCGGCTGCGCCGCGACGTCGTGCCGGCGTCCACGTGTGCTGCTCCGGCGTCGTACCGCGACTACTGGCTGGGCGCCGCGGGCTTGAGTGTGGTAGCCCTCGCGTTCACCGACGCCGACCGCTGGGTGCTGTCCAACGTGCTCGCACTCGAAGCGCTTTCGTTATTCCACGTCGCCTCCCGCGTATCGCGCCTCGCCAATCGATTCATCGCGCTCCCGGTGCTCGCGTTCCAGCCCGAGGTTACACGCGTCGCGAGCGAGGGGCGCACCGACGTGGTCGCGTCGTCGACGCGGGCCTTCTTCAAGGCCAGCGTGGTGGCGTCGGTCTTCGCCGCGGCCGCCATCGCGGTGTTCGCCGGCGACCTCATTCTGCTGGCGTCGAACGAGAGTTTTCTGGGCGCGCGTCCCACGCTGTGGCTGCTGGCCGCATCCATCCCGCTTTCGGCCATGACCGCGCCCTTGACCGCGGTCATGAAGGCATTCGACGGGGTGCGCGCCGCGCTCGCGTGCGACCTGGTGTGGGCGTGTCTGTATATCGTTCTGTTGGTCACGCTGGCGGGACCGCTGGGGGTGGCCGGTGCGGGCGTCGCGCAACTGGCGGCGTGCGCGGCGCAATTCACGCTCGCGTCTCGCTTGGCGTCGGTGAAGCCGCGCGCCCGCGAAGTCGTGTCGTCGGTCGCGAAGGCACTGCTGTGCGCGGCGGCTGCGTTCGGGCCGGTGGTGGTGGTCGAGATCGTGCGTGCCCCGCGCGCACTCGCGTGGGTGCTGGCGATACCGGCGGCGTGGTTCTACCTGCGCGCCGCGCGCCGGCTGCGTATCTTCACCGACGACGAGCGAGCGCGACTTTCGCAGGCCCTCCCGGGCCTCGGCCTCGCGACGCGCCGGCTGGGGTGGTGGATGCCGTGAAGCACCTGCTCATGATCGTGCCCTTCTTTCCGCCCATGGGCGGCGGCGGCGTGTACCGGCCCCTCTCGTTCGTGCGCTATCTGCCCGAGCACGGGTGGCGAACGACGGTGATCGCGCCCCGCGGCGACGCCTTCTGGATCCGCGACGACAGCCTGGCCACGAAGATACCGCCCCAATGCC
>DASPGK010000060.1:0-15699 GCA_035620655.1 Candidatus Krumholzibacteriia bacterium | reverse complement strand
AGTCCCACGCCCTCGTGCACCTCGCCCACGTCGTCGCCCGAGAGCAGGATCAGCTCGCCGCTTACCGCTCCGACCGTCTCGTCGTGGAACATGCTCACCAGCTCCGCGATCGCGTTCGAGCTGAAGCGCTGGCGCGCGTCGGCGAACACGACGATGCCGTGCGACGCGGTGGCGACACCGATGTTGAGCGCCGCCGCCTTCCCCACCGGCGACGAGCACTCCACCACGTTGACGCCGTGGTTCGCGAAGTGGCGCGCGAGCTCGGCGGTGCGGTCGGTCGACCCGTCGGAGACCACCACGACCTCGAGCAGGGCGCGCGGGTACTCCTGCGCGATCAGGTTCTCGATGCGCGCCGAGATGTTGGCCTCTTCGTCGCGCGCGGCGATGACCACGCTCACCGGCACTTGTCGGTAGCGCTTGGCGACACGGCGCGGAAATAGGCGCGCCCACACCACGATGATGGCCGGGTACAACAGGTACGCGTACACGATGGTCGCGATGCTGATGAAGAAGACCAGCTTCATTTCGTCTCTGCTAACGGTCCTGGTAGCCGCGCAGGCGCGCGTAGGTCGCTTCGCCCATCGCGCGTCGGGCCAATCCGAGCGAACCGGCGCGAAGGTAGCCGGCCGCCAGCTTCCAGCGCTCGCCGGCGAGGATGTCGTCGAAGCGCGCGCGCGTGGTCGCGTCCACCACCGGGATGCGCCGGTAGGCGAACTTGGCCTCGCGAGCGTCGTTGTATCCGAAGGCCGAGGTCGAAACCGCGCGGTACCCGAGGCGGCGCAGCGCCTGCGCGGTTCGCTTCGACCAGCGCCCTCCCGGGGGCGCAAAATGATCGACCGGCGTGTCCACGATGCCCTGCAAGAGATCCTTCGAGCGCGCGAGCTCGTCCTCTTCGTCGCGCGCGGACAACGTGGTCAGGAACCGGTGTGTCATCGCGTGCGAGCCGACCTGCATGCCCGCGGCGTGCATCTCGCGGATCATCTCGGGCTCCAAGCCGCCCGCTTCCCCGACGCGACATCCGCATACGAAGAAGGTCGCGCGGAATCCGCGGGCGGTGAGAAGCGGAAGCGCGTGCGTGTGATCGCTCTGGTTTCCATCGTCGAAGGTTAGTACCACCCACTCGGGCGGCACGCCGGAACCGGTCCCGAGCGCGGCGTGGGCCTGCGCCATGGTCACCGCGATCTTTCCCGCCGCCTTCAGCCGATCGAGCTGCCACTCGAACGCCTCGAGCGAGACCGCCCACGGGCGCTCGGCCGGGTCGGCAACGGGCGTGCGGGAGGATCGAACTCGGTGGTACATCAGGACCGGAAATCGGCTCATTCGGCGTAGCGTAGTCCGCGCGGACGGGCGCGTCCATCTTTCCATCGGAGCACATGCAACTCCGGTACCACGTCGCGGAAATCCGATGCGGAAGCCGCGGAGGGGCCGGCCGCCAAAGGGCATGTGCTATACTGGAACCCGTCGTCCCCTGAGTTCACCCCGGGTCGTGTGCCCGCCAGATGGGAGAAAGCACTAACGTACATGGGAAACTTCGCCACCGCGCGCCTTTCGGCGCTCATCCTCGTCCTTTCGTGGACCGGCGCCCAGGCGGCCGAGACCCCGCTGCCGCCGCGCGCGGGTTACACCTTCTACGTGCAGGGGCAGCGGGTGGGACGCTGCGACGTTCGCATCACCCAGACCGATACCGCGCTGCGTTTCGAGTCCACGCTTCGGGTCGAGAACGGGAGCGCGGTGATCGAATTGTCGACCAAGGCCGAGGCTGACCCGCGCACCTACGCGCTGCGGTCGTTTTCGTACGAGGGGACCAAGGGCGGGATGCCAGCCACCGCCAGCGTCACGGTCGCGGGGGACTCGGTCTTCGGCCACTTCTCGTTGAACGGCCCGAGGAAGGCCCAACGACGGAGCGTCAATCCCCGGCCGGTCGTGGTTTGGGAGGATTGGGCGATGGAGATCGAGATCCTCCTGGCCCTCCAGCAAGCCCGAGAGTTCAAGAACCCCTCCACCCGGGCCCTCCTGCTGGCGGGGTCGTTCACCTCCACCGTCGTCACCCTGGGTTTCACGGGGGAGGCGGTGGTCGAGTCGGCCGACCGGTCGATGACCGCTCGCAAGCTGGTGGTCGGCATCGAGGGGGGCGATCCGTTCGAGAGCCTGATCGATCCCAAACTGGGTGTCCCCGTTTATATCCACTTCCCCGGGATCAGGGCCGAGGCGTTCCTGGACGATTTTTTCGGGGATAACCCCTCGCCGCGGTACTCGCCCGCCACCGACACCTCATCCGGCCGTTAGGGACCCTACCCCAGCGCTTGGGGTTAGCCTAATGACCTCCTGCACGGCTCGAAGATAGGCGACCTAACTTCCTCTAGAATAGGACTTTGAACTGTACGGACGCCCTGTAGCGGGGTCTCCCGGCCGACTTTTCCTTTGACAGCGCAACACCGAACGGGTAGCCTAGTGGGGTCGATGGAACCACTATCGATTGGGCCCGCACTCACCGGCGGGCCGCTCTTTTAAGCGGCGTGACGGTGGAATGGGCCGGTCGAGAGGAGGACCGGACAACCGAATGAGAAAACGAACTGCATGGTCGAGTCTGACCTGGCGCCTCCGATCGGGGGCGTTCGGGTTCTATGTCGAAGGTGGGCGTCGCCTCGCGGGGACGGTCCGGCTCTCGGCTCGTCCCGCCTACCGGCTTCGCCCCCGGGGTGTCGCCGCCATCGGGACCGGGCTCGTTCTGGTCCTGTTGCCCATCGCCCTTCTCCTTACCGACGGCTCGCGGTCCATCCGCCTGGCCGGCGAGCTGGTCGACGGACGTCCGGCCGAGGAAGTCGCTTCGCTGCGGGGGCCGCTCGAGCGCTACTACAAGGACCGCGAAGAGGGTCGCACCGGCCGCGAGGTCGCGGTGACGGTGAGCGTCAGCGCCTACACCAGCCGCGAGTGCGAGACCGATGACACCCCGTTCATCACTGCGGCCAACACGTCCACGCGCCCCGGCGTCCTCGCGCTGTCGCGCGACCTGTTGAAGCGCTACACGCCGGGAGCCCCCTTCGACTTCGGGGACATCGTCCATATCAACGGCCTGGGCGACTTCGTGGTCGAGGATTCCATGCACGGCCGCTGGCAGCACCGGGCCGACATCTGGTTCGAGTCGGTCGACGACGCCCGTGAATTCGGTCGCCGGCCCGCGGTGTTGACGGGCCCCTACGGGCTCGCCAGCGGACAGAAGCTCACGCGCTCGATCGACGTCGCCTCGGCTCGACCGGGGGCGTCGCGGTGAACGTCGCCGTCATCGGCGCCTCCCGCGACCGCGAGAAGTTCGGGAACAAGGCCGTGCGCGCTTACCACGCGCACGGCCATCGTGTTTTTCCGGTCAACCTCCACGAGAAAGAGATCGAAGGCCTCCCCGCCTTTCGGTCCGTCCTGCAGATTCCGGAACCGCTGGACGTCGTCCTGGTTTACGTTCCCCCTTCGGTCACGCTCCGCCTGCTCCCCGACCTCGCGAAGCTGCGCCCGAAGCAGCTCTTCTTGAATCCCGGCAGCGAGGACGACGCCGTCGTCGCCCGCGCCGCGGAGCTCGGCCTCTCGCCCATGCTGGCCTGCTCGATCGTCGCGATCGGCGATTCTCCTGCGAACTACCGCTAGGCCCTCGGAGCGAGCCAGCCAGTCGGGCTTGCCACTTGCGCGACCGTCGGGGCTAACGCTATAGTGCACCCATCCGGACGGGCGCGGCACGCAAGCGCGGTCGCGCCACCTGTCGCTTTCCCACCGTAAGGCCCAACCGACGAGTTTCGCGATGCTCGAGTGCGTCGCCGGGCGCTCGGCCTTCGGGCCGCCCGAAAGAGAAGGAGTTTCGTCGCTTGAAAGAGTTCGACGTCGCCATCATCGGGAGCGGACCCGGCGGTTATGTGGCCGCGATCCGCGCCGGCATCAACGGCCTTTCGACGGCCCTGGTCGAGAAGGACCCCTTCCTCGGCGGGACCTGCCTGCATCGCGGGTGCATTCCGACCAAGGCGCTGCTCCACACCGCCGAGCTGCTCGACGAGATCCGCCACGCCAAGGATCACGGCATCATCGTGCCGGTTCCCCTGCTCGACATCGTCCAGGTGCACGCGCGCAAGCAGTCCGTGGTCGACAAGCTCGCCAAGGGGGTCGCGTTCTTGTGCAAGAAGCGCAAGGTCGAGGTGTTCACCGGCCTGGGCAGCTTCGTCGATGCGAACACGATCCGCATCACCGCTCCGGCTGATACCACCATTCGCGCGCGCAACGTCGTCATCGCGACCGGCTCGACGCCGTCGCATTTGCCGCACATGAAGCCCGACGGCAAGTCGATCATCGACAGCGACATGATCCTGCAGGCGGGCCCGGTTCCCAAGAGCCTCGCCGTCATCGGGTCGGGTGCGGTCGGCACCGAATTCGCGTCGGTGTTCCAGTCGTTCGGCTCGCAGGTGCATCTGATCGAATTGCTCCCGCGCCTCCTGCCCATCGAAGACGACGAGTGTTCACAGCAGCTCGAGCGCTCGCTCAAGGCGCGCGGCATCCAGTGCTACACGGCCACCGAAGTCACCGAAGCGAGAGTGGGCGGCGGCGGTGTCGCGCTGACCTTGAAAAAGGACGGCGCCGCCTCGACGCTCGAGGTGGAGAAAGTGCTGGTCGCCACCGGGAGGCGCCCGGTGCTCGACGGCCTCGGACACGACAAGATCGGGGTGGCCATGAACGGGCGCTTCGTCGCGATCGACGAGTACATGCGCACCAACGTCCCGGGCGTGTACGCGATCGGCGACGTGGTCGCGACCCCCGCGCTCGCGCACGTCGCGTCGCACGAAGGCATCCTGGCCGTCGACCACATCGCGGGCAAGCCGGTCCACCCCATCGACTATCTCGCCATCCCCAATTGCACGTACTCGCACCCCGAAGTCGCGAGCGTCGGACTGACCGAGCGCGCCGCCAAGGAGAAGGGCTTCGACATCCGCGTCGGCAAGTTCCCCTTCTCCGCGATCAGCAAGGCTGCGATCCTGGGCGACACGGCCGGATTCGTGAAGATCGTGGCCGACAAGCGCTACGACGAAGTGCTGGGCGTGCACATCATCGGGCCGCGCGCGACCGAACTGATCGCGGAAGCGGTACTCGGCAAGCGCCTCGAGACCACGGTCGAAGCCATTTCTCATACCGTCCACGCGCATCCCACCCTGTCCGAATCGATGATGGAGGCGGCACACGCCGTCTATGGTGAAACCATCCACATCTGACGCATACTCGATCGCGGTGCCGCAGGGCCTCGAGCTCGACCGAACCGGTCGCCTCGAGCTCTATTATTTCATGGCGCTCAATCGCAAGCTCGAGGAGCGACTGGGTCTCCTGTATCGCCAGAACAAGGTGGTGGGCGGACTCTATTCCAGCTTGGGCCAGGAGGCGTGCTCGGTGGGAACCGCGTACGCGCTCGGCCACGGCGACTTCCTGGCGCCCATGATTCGCAACCTGGGGTCGCTGTTGGTGCGCGGCGTGCGCCCGACCGACGTGATGGCGCAGTATTGCGCGCGCGCCATCGGACCGACGCGCGGCAAGGACTTGAACGTCCACTTCGGGTGGGTCGACCGCGGCCTGATCGCTCCCATCAGCGTGGTGGGCGCGCTCATCCCGGTGATGGCCGGCATCGCGCTGGAGATGAAGATGCACGGCAAGAAGAACGTGGTGCTCACGTACATCGGCGACGGCGGCATGAGCACCACCGACTTCCACGAAGGAATGAACTTCGCGGGCGTGCACAAGCTCCCGATGATCCTGGTGGTCGAGAACAACCTGTGGGCCTACTCGACGCACGTCTCGAAGCAGGCCAACGTGAAGGACCTCGCGGTGCGGGCCGAGGGCTACGGCTGCTACGGCGAGATCGTCGACGGCAACAACGTGCTGGCGGTGCTGGACGCCACCCGGCGCGCGCGCGCGCGCTGCCTCTCCGGCGGAGGACCGGTGATGCTGGAGGCGAAGACCTTCCGGCGCAAGGGTCACGCCGAGCACGACGACGCCGGCTACGTGCCCGCCGAGCAGCGCGCCGAGTGGGAAAAGAAGGACCCCATCGACGCGTACCGCCGTTTCCTGGTCGAGCGGCGCGTCGTCGATTCTCCCCAGGAGATCGACGAGATCGACGCCAAGATAGTTGCTATACTGGAAGCCGCCGCGAACGAGGCGTTGTCCGCCCCGTTCCCCGATCCATCCATCGCCACGGAGAACGTTTATGGTTGAACGACAGGCCATGTCGGCGAAGAAGTCGCGCTACGTCCACGTCCCCGACGACGAGACCAAGATCCGCATGCTGCACTTCATGAAGCTGGTGCGCGAGATCGAGGACCGCATCGAAAAGAAGCTCTATCGCCAGGGCCGCATCGTGGGCGGCGTCTACGTCGGGCGCGGGCAGGAAGCGATTTCGGTCGGCACCGCGATCCACATGGAGAAGGACGACGTGGTGGCACCGTCGCACCGCGACATGGGCGTGTTCCTGATGCGCGGAGTCACCCCGCGCCGCATCATCGCGCAGTACATGGGCCGCCGCACCGGTCTTACGCGCGGGCGCGACGGCAACATGCACATGGGCGACATGAACTATAACGTGATCGCGTTCGTGAGCCACTTGGGCGACAACGTTCCGGTGGCGGCGGGGGTGGCACTCGCGTTCAAGCAGCGCGGCCAGAAGCAAGTGGCGTTGTGCTACAACGGCGAAGGCGCCACCTCGCGCGGCGACTGGCACGAGGGAATCAACTTCGCGTCGATTCACAAGCTCCCGGTCGCCTACTTCATCAACAACAACGCCTACGCGTACTCGACGCCGATGGAGCTCCAGATGGCGGTCCCCGACGTCGCGATACGCGCCGCGGGCTACGGCATCCCGGGCGAAGTGGTCGACGGCAACGACATCCTGGCCGTGTACGACTCGGCCAAGCGCGCGATCGACCTCGCGCGCTCGGGCGGCGGGCCGTCGCTGGTCGAGTACAAGACCTTCCGCATGACCGGCCACTCCGCGCACGACGACGCCGGCTACGTGCCGCCCGAGTTATTCGACGAGTGGAAGCGCAAGGATCCGATCGTGCGCTTCGAGAAGGCACTTCTCGACGAAGGGGTGGTGACGCAGGCGCGTATCGACGAGATGCAAAAGGAGTGCGCGCTGATCGTCGACGACGCCGTCGAATGGGCCGAAGCGCAGCCCTACCCCGCGCCCGAAGAAGTCACCAAAGACGTCTACTACGAAGGATAGGAACCCATGGCAGTGACGACGTACATCGACGCCATCAAGGAAGGCATCTGGGAAGAGATGGAGAAGGACGAACGCGTCTTCATCTTGGGTGAGGACGTGGGCATCTACGGCGGCGCCTTCAAGGTGACCAAGGGGATGCTCGACAAGTTCGGCCCCATGCGCGTCATCGATACGCCCATCTCCGAGTCGGCCATCGTGGGCGCCGCCATCGGCGCGGCCCTGGTCGGCATGCGCCCGGTGGCCGAGATGCAGTTCATCGACTTCATCTCGTGCGCGTTCGATCAGATTGTCAATTTTGCCGCCAAGTGCCGCTACCGCTGGGGCGCGGGCGTGCCCATCGTGGTGCGCGGGCCGTCGGGCGGCGGCGTACACGGCGGTCCGTTCCACTCCCAGAATCCGGAAGCGTATTTCTTCAACGTTCCGGGCCTGAAGATCGTGTGCCCGTCGACCGCGTACGACGCGAAGGGATTGATCAAGGCCGCGATTCGCGACCCGGACCCGGTGCTCTACTTCGAGCACAAGTTCCTGTATCGCCGCATCAAGGAAGACCTCCCCACCGAGGATTTCACGGTGCCGATCGGCAAGGCGGCGCTGCGCCGCGAGGGCGAAGACCTCTCGATCATCACCTACGGCGCCATGGTGTACAAAGCGCTGGAAGCGGCCGAGGCGCTCGCCGCGATGGGCATCGACGTCGAGGTGCTGGACCTGCGCTCCATCCTGCCGCTCGACGAAGAGGCCATCCTCGCCACTGCCAAAAAGACCAGCAAGGTGATCGTGCTGCACGAAGCGACCTTGACCGGCGGTCCCGGCGGCGAAGTGGTCGCGCGCATCGCCGAGAAGGCGTTCGAGTATTTGGACGGACCCATCGTCCGCATCGCGCCCCCCGACACGCCGGTGCCCTACAGCCCGCCGCTCGAGGAGGCGTTCCTCCCGCAGACCAAGGATATCGTTGAAAAAGCCAAGAAGCTCGCCGCCTACTAGGCGGGTCGAGATAAGGAAAGGACATTTCGTATGGCAGTCGATGTGATCATGCCCCAGATGGGCGAGAGTATCGCCGAAGGGACGATCGTGAAGTGGCTGAAGGGTATCGGCGAAAACGTGGACCGCGACGAGCCGCTGTTCGAGATCTCCACCGACAAAGTCGACGCGGAGATTCCGTCGCCGTCGGCGGGAGTACTGCTCGAGATCCTGGTGCCGGAAGGCAAGACGGTGGAGATCAACACCGTGGTGGGACGCATCGGTGCGGCCGGCGAAGCGAAACAGCCGGCCGAAAGGCCGGCGCCTTCGGCGCCGAAACAGGCCGCTGCGCCTCCGAAGCCGGCTCCGGCTCCCACACCGACCCCCGCACCCACCGCGGCGCCGACGGCACCACCGTCGTTCGTGCGCAGCTCCCCGGTGGTACAAAAAATCGCCGCCGAGCACGGCGTCGACGTCTCGCTGGTCGAAGGCACCGGCGAAGGCGGTCGCGTGACCAAGAAAGACATCATGGACTACATCGCGTCGGCAGGACAGTCGGCGCCACCGATTACCGCTCCCACGCCGACTGCGCGACCGGCGCCGACTCCTACGACACCCACCCAGCCGGTTGCGGCACCCAAGCCGGCCGCCCCCAAGCCGTCCGTGTTCGCGTCGGGACAGGAAGAAGTGCGCGAGCCCATGAGCGTCATGCGCAAGAAGATCGCCGAGCATATGGTGGTGAGCAAGCGCACCTCGCCCCACGTCTACACCATCTTCGAAGTCGACATGCACGAAGTGGTCAAGCGCCGCGACGCCAGCAAGCGCGAGTTCGAAGCCGAGGGCGTCAAGCTCACGTTTCTTCCCTACTTCATCGAAGCGTGCATCCGCGGCATCAAGGAGTACCCGATCATCAACAGCAGCGTGGACGGCGACACCGTCATCTATAAGAAGACGGTCAACGTGGGAATCGCCGTGGCTCTGGAAAACGGGCTCATCGTGCCGGTGATCAAGCACGCCGACCAGATGAACCTCCTGGGGCTCGCCAAGACCGCCGCCGACCTGGGCGAGCGCGCGCGCACCAAGCGCCTGGTCCCCGACGACGTCCAGGGCGGGACCTTCACCATCACCAACGTGGGCGTGTTCGGCGGGACCTTCGGGCTGCCCATCATCAATCAGCCGCAGGCGGCCATCATGGGCATCGGGACCATCACGAAGCGCCCCGTCGTCATCGACGACGCCATCGCGATCCGGCCCATCGTGTATCTGTCGCTCTCGTACGACCACCGCATCATCGACGGCGCCGACGCCGCGCGCTTCCTGACCGTGGTCAAGCGCGAGCTGGAGAAGCCCGCGGGGGCGTAGCATGGGTTCGATGGCAGACCGCCACGCCTGTCGCGCGATCGACCTCGGAGTGGTCGACTATGACGAGGCGTTTGCGCTGCAGAAGGCGCACGTCGAGCGCCTCCAGCGCAACGAGGGCGACGACGTGCTGATCTTCGTCGAGCACCCGCACGTCATCACGGTGGGTCGCAACGCCACCGGACGCGCGATCGTCGCGGACCGCGCCTTCATCGAGGCGCGCGGCGCGAAGGTGGTTCCCACCGACCGCGGCGGCGACGTCACCTACCACGGACCCGGCCAGCTGGTCGGCTACCCCATCGTTCGGCTCGAGCCCGGGCGTCGCGACATTCGCCGCTACGTCCACGACCTCGAGCAAGTCCTGATCGACGCCCTGGCCGACTTCGGCGTGGAGGCCGCGCGGCACCCCGTGCACCGCGGGGTTTGGGTGCGCGAGAAGAAGATCGCGTCGCTCGGCATTCGCATCTCGCGCTGGGTCACCTCGCACGGCTTCGCCTTGAACGTGTCGACCGATCTTTCGTACTTCGGTTTGATGAACCCGTGCGGGATCGAAGGCTGCACGATGACGTCCTTGGAGCGCGAGTGCGCCTCGCCGGTGTCGATGCCCGTCGTGCGCGAGCGCGTGACCGCGCATTTCGGGAACGTGTTCGCGCGCGAGATGCACGAGGAGGCCGCCGGTGTCCATTGATCAGAAGCAGCGCCCGCAGCGGCCCGAGTGGTTCAAGATTCGTCTCCAGACCAACCAGGAGTACAAGCTCGTCAATCATCTTGTGACGAGCCTCAATCTCCACACCGTGTGCCAGGAAGCGCGCTGTCCCAACATCTACGAATGCTGGGGCCAGGGCACGGCCACCTTCATGATTCTGGGCGACGTGTGCACGCGCCACTGCGGCTTCTGTTCCGTCATGAAGGGCAAGCCGGGGCCGGTCGATCCGCTCGAGCCCGACCACGTGGCGCAGGCCATCGAGACGCTGAAGCTCAAGTACGCGGTTATCACGTCGGTCGACCGCGACGACCTCCCCGACGAGGGCGCGGGCCACTTCGCGCGCGTGATCGAAGCCATTCGCCGCCGCACCCCCGAGTGCATGGTCGAAGTATTGATCCCCGACTTCAACGGACGCCGCGAGCTCTTGGACGTCGTGCTGGACGCGCGGCCCGTGTGCCTCGCGCACAACATCGAGACCGCGTCGCACCTGTACCGACGCGTGCGCCCGGTCGCGGTGTACGAGAACACGCTCAAGATCCTCGAGAACTCGGTGCTCTATCGCGAGCAGCACGGCGTCGATCTCAAGGTCAAATGCGGCATCATGGTGGGCTTGGGCGAAACCATGGAGCAGCTGCTCGATACCTTGCGCGACATCGCCCTCACCGGCTGCGATATCCTGACCGTCGGGCAGTACTTGCCGCCCAAGAAAGCGGCCCTCCCCCTCGACCGCTACTACACGCTCGAAGAGTTCGCGCACATCAAGGCCGAAGGAATGAAGATGGGCTTCAAACACGTCGAGTCGGGCCCGCTCGTGCGCAGCTCCTACCACGCCAAGCAGCAGGTCGACACCCTCCAAGCTCCCGCCTGCAAGTAGCGACGCCCACCCGTCCCCCGAATCCACTACGCGCCCTCATGCGCCGCGACCCGCGCCCATAGGGACCGACCCGCCCAAGGCACGCCGTTTGCAGTCGAGCCCTTGTTTACTAAGGAGAGGACTGAAATGGCTACGACGACGCGGACGCTTTCACTGCGCGGCTTGACCTCTTTCGGCGACGTGGCCGCCGAGGACGACGCCGTTCTCGACTACTTTCTGACTACCGACGCGGTGACGCGCATCAAGAACGGCGAGGTGTTCCTCGTGCTCGGGCGCAAGGGCGCGGGCAAGACCGCACTCGTCCGTCACTTCGCCGAAGGCAACGGCAGGGGTCTCTCGCGCCGGCTCAACCTCGCTGGATACCCATGGGCCGTGCACGCGCAGAGAATCGACCGTGGTTCCTCCGACGTCGAGGCCTACGTCTCCTCGTGGCGCTATCTGATCGCGGTCCAACTCGCGGCCCTCGCCCTCTCGCGCACCAAGGGGTCCACCGACGAAAGCGCCAAGGCCATCCGCCAGTTCCTGACCGACAACTACGGCGGCGAGTCGCTCGACCTGGACGCGGTGCTCAAACCGAGCAAGCTCCGCCTTTCGAGCATGTCGTTCGAGCCCACCGTACTCGGGTGCAAGCTGGTCGGCATCGCGCTCGATCGCAACGCGGGCGACGTCAAATTCGGCACCGAGTTGAACGCGCTCTCCGACATGCTGCTCGCGGCAACCGTCAAGCTCGCGCGCAAGATGGGAGCCGCGTCGCTCATGCTCCACTTCGACGAACTGGACCAGGGGATTTCCACGCTTACCGAAGAGCGCGCGCGCATGCTTTCCGGGCTGGTGCTGGCCGTGCGCGCCGTGCGCCAGGGGTTCCGCGAGGGCGGCGTGCCCTTGAAGCCCGTCATGTACCTGCGCTCCGACTTGTGGGACAAGCTCTCGTTCTCGGACAAGAACAAGATCACCGAGAAGATGTCGCTGCGCCTGGAATGGGACAGCGAGTCCCTGCTCGAGTTGGTGACGACGCGCCTTCGCGCCAAGCTCGGCGCCGGCGCGCGCTGGGAGACCATCACCCAGAACGAGCAACTGAAGGCCGCGAACAACAAGTGGAACTTCATCCTGTCGCGCACCTTTCTGCGTCCGCGCGACGTGATCAAGTTCATGAACTCGGCGTTGGTGCAAGCCAAGAAGCGCCCCGACGAGCCGCTGGTCATCACCAATCCGGACGTGGTCAACGCGCGCGAGCAGTACTCCAACTACCTGAAGGCCGAGCTCGACGACGAGATCATGGCGCACTGGCCGAACTGGGAGGAAGCGCTGCAAGCGTGCTCGGGGATCAGCACCATGACCTTCCAGCGCGACGAGTTCGTCAAGCAGTACGACCAGCGCCGCTCGGGCAACAACCCGCTCGACGCCGACGAGGCGCTCGAAATGCTCTATCGATTCTCCGTAATCGGCTACGAGCGCCGCAGCGGCTACGGCGGCAGCTCGTGGGCCTTCCAGTACACCAACCCCGAGGCCGGCTGGGACAGCCGCGCCCCTCGCTTCAAGGTCCATCTGGGACTCAAAGAATTCGCGAAGCTGCGGGAAGACTGACCGGGCCCGTTGCCGGGTCGTCGGAACCGGACTAGACTCATGGGTAGACTCAAAGGAGGCTGCCCATGAAAAGGATTGCTATCGCGGCCGTCGTTTGCCTCTCGGTCCTACCCGCCCACGCCGATCACATCGGGATCTACCCAGAGCCGTTGGCGACCGTGTGCGTCGGACCACCGCCGTTACCATTCTCGAACGCTTCGGTTTACGTAGTACACCAGTTTTCGACGGGCAGCACCGGGAGCGGCTGGAGTGTCGGTGTCGACCTGAACGGACTGGTCTACCTCGGATCCGCGTGTATATCGAACCCGCTAATCGGCGATCCCATCAACGGCGCCCACTTCTCGTACGGGGGGTGTCTCTCGGCTCCGATCACGGTCTGCCAGCTGACGTTCCTCTATGCGAATCCGCAGCCCGTGGCCGGATGCTACCACCTGCAGGTGGAACCGTACCCCGGCGACGCGGCGGTCCAAGTCTTCGACTGCGCGGACAACGCGCATGATGCGACCGGCGGATACTTCTCGTTCGAATTGCCGGTCATCCTCTGCGACGACTGCGCGGTCGCGGTCGAGCCCACGACGTGGGGTGCGGTGAAGGCGCTGTATCGGTGAGCGTCAGCGGCGCGCCCGCTGCGCGAGCGGCGCGAGGAACGGATTCCAACGCTTCTCGGCGCCGATCGTGGTCTCCGGCCCGTGGCCGGGGTACACGATGGTGTCGTCGCCCATGGGCAGGAATCGCTCCAACGTCTGCATCATGACGTCGTGGTCGCCGCCCGGCAAGTCGGTGCGCCCGATGCTGCCCTGAAACAGCACGTCGCCCACGATCGCGCGCGGCGGTGTCTCGCCTGCGAACACCACGATGATGTGTCCCGGCGAATGGCCCGGCATGAGCATCACGTCGCCGCGCAGCTTGCCCACGTTGATCACGTCGCCTTCGGACAGCCAGCGGTGGATGGGGACCGCGCGCGGGGGCGTTAGGCCGAACATCATGGCTTGCTGCCCGACGCCTTCGTACATGGGGGCTTCGTCCTGGTTCATGAAGACGGGCACGCCGAGGGCCGCCACGACGTCGGCCAGGCCCGACACGTGGTCGATGTGCGCGTGCGTATTGATGACGGCCTTGACGTCGACGCCCATGCGGCGCACGAGTGCCAAGATGCGCGTCGCGTCGTCGCCGGCGTCGAAGATCACGGCCTGGTTGGTCTCCGAGCACGCGACCACGTGGCAGTTGCTCTGGAACGGCCCCACCACCAACGATTCGATTCTGAACATGCGGCCATGGTAGCACGGCGTGTTATATTGCCGCCATGGCCGAGGCCCTGAAGAACACCTTCCAATGGTCGGTTTCGCGCGATCGCACCTTCCGCGAATGCCCGCGCCAATACTGGTTCAACCACTACGGTTTCTGGGGCGGCTGGGAATTCGGCGTCGACGATCGCACGCGTGAGATCTACGTGTTGAAGCAGCTCAAGTCGCGCGCCACGTGGGTGGGGGAAGTGGTGCACGACTGCATCAAGCATTCGGTCGAAAACCTGTCGCGCGGTATTCCCGTGCTTCCGGTCGAGCGCATCCTCGAGATCACGCGCAACCGCATGCGAAACGACTACCGCGTCTCGCGCGACGGCCTCTACCGCGATAACCCCAAGCACGCGTGCGGGTTCTTCGAGCACGAGTACCGCGTGCCCGTCACCCCGGAAGAATGGCGCGACTCGGCCGACGCGGTCGACCGCTGCCTGGTCACCTTCTACGCCTCCGAGGTGTGGGACCAGCTCAAGCGCACGCGTCCCGGCGACTTCCTCGAAATCGAGCGCTTTTCGAACTTCCTCTTGGACGGCGTGGGCGTCACGGTCAAGCTCGACTGCGCCACGCGCGAAACCGACCACGTGGTGGTGTGGGACTGGAAGACGGGCCGGCGCGAGGGCGCCGACGCCCCGCTCCAACTCGCGTGCTACGCCTTCTATATCCACCAGGCGTACGGAATCCCCATCCACCGCGTGAAGATGCGGCGCTTCGAGCTCTCGGGCGGCACCGTGCACGAGCGGACGATCGCCGAGAAGGAGCTGACGGAGATCCTGGGCTACGTGCGTGGGAGCATCGCCGACATGCAAAGCCTGCTCGAGGATCGCGAGCGCAATTTGGCCCGCGAAGATCGCTTTTCAAAGGTGGAGCGGCGCGAGGCTTGCTTGCGCTGTAATTTCCTGAAGGTGTGTGCGCCCAGTATCGGACCCGGAATCCTCAATCCACGCGCTTAGTCCGCGGGGCTTCCGGGAGGCCCCGGAAAGGCCCAAACCGGCCTTGTGCCGCACCGGCTTCTATAGTATAAGTGCCTTAGCACTCGTCGATTGAAGGAGCATTCCAGATGATCGAGTACATCCCCGGCCTGGAAAAGGTCCCGGCCGCTGAATCTTCCATAAGTTACATCGACGGCGAGAAGGGCATCCTGGAGTACCGGGGCATCCGGATCGAGGATCTCGCCGCGCACAGCACCTTCGAGGAGACCGCGTACCTGCTTCTGACCGGCAAGCTGCCGACCGAGCAGGAGCTCTCGGATCTGACGCAGCGCCTCGCCCGGGCCCGCAGTCTCCCCAAGGACCTGCAGAACGTCATCAAGGCGGTACCCAAGAGCGCACACCCGATGGCGGCGTTGCAGACCTGTGTCGCCGCGGTCGGCATGGTATCGCCGCACCAGAACATCTACGACGAGAAGTCACGCGAGGCCAGTGCGGTGGACTTCATCGGCAAATTCCCGTCTCTGGTGACGGCAATCCACCGCGTGCGCAACAACCAGGAGATCATCCCGCCCGATCCGTCGCTCCCCATCGCTGCCGACTTCCTGCACATGCTCTCGGGCGACAAACCCGACATGCACAAGGCGCGCGCGATGGACATTTGCCTGATCCTGCACGCCGACCACACGATGAACGCGTCCACGTTCACGACGCGCGTCACGGCGTCCACCGAGTGCCAGCCCGCCGCCGCCCTCTCG
>DASPGK010000059.1:0-3056 GCA_035620655.1 Candidatus Krumholzibacteriia bacterium | reverse complement strand
ACTTTGCTGAAGTGCCTGCTCCAACGATGGCCGCCGTCGGAGTCCAGTTTCGCAACGAAGACGTCGAGATTGTTCGCCGTCATGGGCCCACCGCCGAAGTCGATCGTTGCGGTGTAATACCCGACCATGACGATGTTACCGCGCGAATCTATGGCAAGCGCGCGCGGCTGTTGAAGGGAGTAGTTCCCCGGGAAGAACCGTGCCCACGCAAGGTCGCCAAACGCGTCGAACTTGGCCGCGAACACGTCGGGGTCGGACCCGGGGACGCGTCCGTTTCCGAAGTCCGTGTAGGCGTCCGCATAGCCGACGATAACGACGTCTCCCGCCGGGCCGACCGCGATCGCGTCGACGCGAAATCGCGGCGAGGAGAAGTGACTGCTCCAGTGGTGCTGGGGATCGGCGGCGGCGGTACCGACCGCGACCGCGCAGACGAGAATTGTGGATCGCAAGAGCATGCGGACGACTCCAAACCCTGCCGAAGGGTCGCAGTGCAAGCGCCGCGCCATTCGGTCCTCGCGCCCTTCAAAGGAAGAAGCGTCCGCGATTCGAACTTACCTGACAAGCACCATCTTCCGCGGCGACACCCCCGCCACGCCGTCCAGTCGATAGAAGTACACGCCGCTGCCCACCGGGTTGCCCGCGTCGTCGCGACCGTCCCATTCGACAACGTACTCGCCCGCCTCCCGCGACCCTTGGTCGATACGGCGCACCAAGGCTCCCGAGACGTCGTAGATCACGAGTACCACGTCGGCCCGCGCGCTCACGGAGTACGCGATCGAGGTCTGGACGAAGGGATTGGGTGCGTTCTGGGAGAGCTGATTCGGGAAAACGGGCACGCTGGCCGAGACCACGCTCGAGCGGAACTCATGCCCCGACGTCGTGGTCAGAATCAACTCGTAGCGATAGCTCGTCCCGGCCACCACGTCGCGGTCGAGATAGACGCCTTGGCCCGAGCCCAACGGTCCGCTGAACACGAGCTCAGGTGTCGAGCCCGGGGCGCGCGTGCGTTCGATCGCGATCGACTCCACACCGTGCTCGGTGCTCACTCCCCAGCGAACCTCGATCGCGCTCCCGCGCGCGAACAGCGTGATATCGAGTACCGGCGGAGGCAGGCGCTTGCCGAAGGACGCCAGGAACCAACCACCACCCGGAACCAGGCCGCCCCCGAGGTCGATCGGGTCCGCGTTGCCGCCGCGAAACACCATGTCCCCGTCCGGATCGGTGGCAACGTTCGAAATGGCGTCTCCGCGCGGGCCACCGAAACGTTGTATCCACCCAATCGCACCGGTTGGATCGATGCGCGCCGCGAACGCGTCGGCGGCACCTTCGCTCACCAGAACTGCTTGGCCGAGCGCGAGCGAGCCCTCGAAGGATCCACCGACGATCGCGCGCCCGCGAGCATCGAATGCCGCACCCGCGACGTTCTGGCGCAGCGAACCGCCCACGTGCAGGCTCCATCGATGGGTACCGTTCGCGGTGTACGACGCGACGAATCCATCCTGGTCGGGAGGCGGGCTGTCCCACCGGCCGCTGCCCACGTCGATCCAGCCGCTGAAGTTCCCGACGATCAGCGTGTTTCCATCCGCGTCGACGTCTAGGGCGCCGAGCGGCTGCGCACTCTCGTCGCCCAGCTTCCGGCTCCACACGTGGTTCCCTTCGGTATCGAAGGCGGCGACGTAGGCGTCCTCGCCCACCGTCGTCAGCGCGCCAGCGCCGAAATCCAGCCGGCCACGAAACGTCCCCGCCGCGCGGATGCTCCCCGATGCGTCGACGGCGATCAGTCGTCCCAGTTGGTTGTCGGCCGCTCCGAAACGGCGGCTCCACACGTGCGTACCGTTCGCGTCGAACTTCACGAGGAAGACGTCGTTGGCGCCCTGCGTCTGCAAGAGTCCGCCGCCGAAGTCGATGCGATTCGTCAGATCGCCGATCACGATGATGTCGTCCGCCGCGTCGACCGCGACGCCGTGCGCAATGCCTCCGGGGAACCCCTTGCTCCACGAATGGACGCCGTCCGCGTCGAACTTCGCGATGAACAGCGCGTTCCCGGAAAGCAGCCCGCCACCGAAGTCGATACCATCCGAAGGGATGCCGACCAATACGACGGCGCCGGTGCCATCGACCGCGACCGATCGGACCGACGGAACTGAGAAACCCTGCCCCGCGAACGCGCGGCTAAAGCGGTGGACCCCGAGAGTGTCGAACGAAACGACGAATGCATCTCCGGTCGCGTCGGTTTGCAGCGGGCCGCCGCCGAAGTCGGTAGCGCCGGCGAACGCACCCGCCACCGTGGTGCGCCCAAGATGATCGACGGTGACGAAACTGACCGTGAAAAACGCCGGGGCTTGGCCGACAGGGAGGGCCTGAAAACTCTGACTCCAGAGATGTTCGGGGTCGGCGGCGCGCAGCCCCGCCGGAAGGCACAACACGAGCACAATGGCACCGATGGTCCGCATAACTCGCGTCCCGAACAAGATGGGCGTCGCGGGCCGCGGGGCCGCGCGACGGCTTCGGGATACGAGTCTATGGTAGGGCAAGCGGCGGTGCGGAGCAAGCGACCACCCGCGCCGTCGGCTATTTCAGCAGCACCATCTTCTTCGGCGTGACGCCGGTGACGCCGTCGAGGCGGTAGAAGTAGACGCCGGTACCCACCACGATGCCGGCGTCGTCTCGCCCGTCCCATTCGACGGCGTATTCACCGGCGTCGCGCACGCCCTGTTCGATGCGGCGTATCGGAACGCCCGTCACGTCGAAGATCGACACCGCGACCGAGGCGCGTTGGCTCAACGAGTAGACGATGGTCGTCGCGGGATTGAATGGATTAGGTGCGTTTTGCGCGAGTTGATTCGCGAAGACCGGGACCGTGGCCGAAACGTCGCCCGATCGATACTCGCCTCCCGTAGTCGTCGAGGCGGTGAGCCGATATCGGTAGCTCCGCCCGCCGATCACGTTCCGGTCGATAAACGAGCCGACTCCCGAACCGAACTCGGTCGCATAAACCGTGATTTCCTCCGGCGCGGGCGGTGCCACCCGCACGATGGCCACGCTGTCGAGTGGCT
>DASPGK010000058.1:0-4347 GCA_035620655.1 Candidatus Krumholzibacteriia bacterium | reverse complement strand
GGCGTCGTCCACCGCGACATCAAGTCCGACAACATCGTGCTGACACCCAAGGGCCAGGTGAAGGTGCTCGACTTCGGGCTGGCGCGGGGCCGCGACGCGGCTGCATTCGTGACGCGCATCGGCTCTTCCGCGGGGACGCCGGCGTACATGTCGCCCGAGCATATCCAGGGCGCAGAAATGGACGCCCGCTCGGATCTCTTTTCGTTCGGTGTCGTGCTGTACGAGATGCTCACCGGCCGCATGCCGTTCAAGGGCGAGCACGAAGCGGCTCTTACCTATTCGATCGTCAACGAGACGCCGACGGCGATTCACACCCACAACCAGGCGGTTCCGCGCGGGCTGGAGAACATCGTCGCCAAGCTCCTGGAGAAGAACCCCAAGGACCGCTACCAAGGCGCGGTGGAAGTGATCGAGGACCTGCGACGCTTGGAGGCGGGCCAGCGCGTCAAGGCCCACCCGCGCCGCCGCTCGCGCGTGGCCGCCGCCGTCGTGGCGGGTGTGCTGGTGCCGCTGGTCGCGTTCTGGCTCGTGCAACAGCGCTCGCAGCGACGCGACGTCGCCGCTACCGACGACGCTGGCCGCAAGATGCTCGCGGTGCTCCCCTTCCAAAACCTCGGCCCCACCGACCAGGAGTACTTCGCCGACGGCATCACCGAGGAGATCACCACCCAGCTGGCCAAGCTGTCCGGGCTGGGGGTCATCTCGCGCACCAGCGCCATGAAGTACAAAGGCTCGAACAAGTCGCTGCGCGAGATCGGCAAGGAGCTCGGCGTCGACTACGTGCTGGAAGGCTCGGTGCGCTGGGACAAGTCGGGCGCGCAGAACAACGTCCGCGTCAGTACCCAACTCATTCGTATTGCGGACGACACCCACCTGTGGGCCGACAATTTCGACCGCGTGTACGACCAGATCTTCGCGCTCCAAAGCGAGATCGCCCAGAAAGTGGCGAGCGAGCTGAACGTAACGCTGGTGGAGCCCGAACGGGCCGCACTCGCCGCCCGGCCCACGAAGAACCTGGACGCTTACGACCTCTACTTGCGCGGACGCGCGCAGTTGGGGGATGCCACTACGACCGAGGAGATGGATGACGCGCTCGTGATGGTCGAGCAAGCGGTGGCGATGGACTCGACCTTTGCGCGCGCGCAAGCGTTCTTGGCCCGCACGTATGCGAACCAGCACTTCAACCACTTGCACCCCGAACTACCGCGCGTCAAGCAGGCGCGCGCCGCGGCACTGGCGGCCGTGCGCCACGCCGGCGACCAGCCGGCCGGCCATATTGCCATGGGTTACTACTACTACTACGCCGAACGCGACTATGATCGCGCGCTGGGCGAGTTTGAAAAAGCGGCGAAGCGGCAACCCAACGACGCCGACGTACTGGAAGCCATCGCCTACGTGCAGCGCCGGCAGAACAAGTGGGACGCTTCCGTGGCGAATCTCGAGCGCGCCATCGAGCTCGACCCCACCAATGCGAACCGCATCACGAATCTCATCCAGACGCTCGGGTATATGCGGCGCTGGACCGAAGCGGAGCAATGGGCCACGCGCGGCCGGGAGATGGACCCCCGCTCGCTGCAGTTTCCGAGCTACCTCGCGGTCGCGAAAGTTGCGAGAGACGGCGACACGCGCGGGGCCGGAGAGCTGCTCGATCCCATCGTGAGCAAGCACGGGGCGATCGCGACGTTTCGCGCCGACATCTACATCATGGCGCGCGACTACGAAGCCGTGCGCAAGCTGCTTCCCAACCTGCGCGCGTATCCCAACATCGACACGCTGCAGTTCTACGTCATCCGTGCCACCGCGTCGTATTTCGACGGCGACCACGACACGGCCAAGGTCTTCGCCGACTCCGCGCTCGCGTATCTGAACGGCAGGAAGGCCGCGACTTCGTCCGACGCGGACCTGGTAGCCGGATACGCGTCGGTACTCGCGATGCTCGAGCGCCGCGAGGAAGCCCTGCGCGCCATCGACAGGGCGGTCTCGATGATGCCCATCGAAAAGGATGCGCTCGCGGGCGCCGACATTCGCAACGCGCGCATGATCGTCTACATCGCCGTGGGCGACTACGAGGCAGCTATCAAAGAGTTGGAGTTCCTGATGTCGGTGCCGTCCAACCTCACACCCGCGATCCTGCGCATGCACCCGGGCTTCGATCCGCTCCGCGACAATCCCCGCTTCAAGAAGCTCGCGGAGGAAAAGGTCAGCTCGTGAGCGACGAGCACGCCGCACCCTCATCCGATGCGCCCGACCCCATCGCCGACGGCGCGCTCCACTCCCTCGACCCGCGTCACGTCACCCACGGCCGCCTGGTGGGCGGAATCACCGTGCTCGCCATCGCGACCGGGGTCTTGATCGCGATGATCATCGTGCTGCTGGCGGTCGACGGCATGCCGAAGTCCCTCCGGCTATCGATACCTCTCGCGACCCTGGCGACGATCGTCGGGCTGGGAATTCTCGCGTGGCGATGGCCCGTGCTCGAACACCGTCGCACCGCTTACCGCGTGAACGACGACGGCATCGAGATCCGCAAGGGCGTGTACTGGCGCCAGGTGATCAACGTGCCCCGCTCCCGCATCCAGCATACCGACGTGTCGCAAGGTCCCCTGGAGCGCAATTTCGAGCTGTCCACGCTGCACGTGTTCACCGCGGGCACCGAGCACTCGGAAGTGACGCTGCCGGGACTCGCGCATCCGCTCGCGCTGCGGATTCGCGACCATCTGCTCACGGGTGACGAGCATGACGCCGTCTAGCCAGCGCCTCCATCCGGTATCCGTCGTCTTCCTGGTTTTCGGGACGCTGAAGGGATTCTTGCTCCCGGCCGCCGTCGTCGTGATGACGGCGCGCAGCAGCACGTGGGAGATCTGGGCGCTGTGGCTCTCGGGCCCGATGGCGTTGTACGCCGGGTACCGTTACTTCACCACGCGCTACGCATTCGCCGACGACGAGCTCGTGATTCGTACCGGCCTGGTGTTCAAGAACGAACGCCACATTCGCTACGCGCGCATCCAGAACATCGAGACGGTCCAGAATCCGCTGCACCGCGCGCTGCGGGTGGCGGAAGTTCGGGTGGAGACGGGGGGCGGCACCGAGCAGGAGGCGCGCTTGCAGGTGCTCTCACTCGACGCGGTCGACGAGATGCGGCGCCGGGTGTTCGAAGGCAAGCGGCGAAGCATCGGCGGCGACCCGGCGGCCACCGCCGTGCCCGACGCCGTGTCCAGTCCGAGCGACGACGAAGGGGCGACCGCGACCGACGCGTTGCCCGCTTCCGTCGACGAGGCGCCCCGCGTCCTGGTTCGACTCGGCCTGCGCGACCTGGCCATCTTCGGGCTGGTGCAAAATCGCGGCGGACTGGTGGTCGCCGCCGTGCTCGGCGTCCTGTGGGAAGCCGACATCCTCGATTGGGACGCCGGCAATTCCGTCAACATGCGACGCCTGATCCGATTCGCCATCGATTCGGGCGTCGTCTCGAACGGCAATCTCGCGGTGATCGCCGTTCTCGCCGGAAGTTTCGTCGCGTTTTTGATCGTGGTGCGGATCCTATCGATCGGTTGGGCGATCGTTCGACTCTACGACTTCACGCTGACGCGATCCGGCGACGAGCTGCGGACGTCGTGCGGCCTGCTCACCAAGGTCCGGACCGTGATCCCGCTGCGGCGCATCCAGCTCGTCACCATGCGCCAGGCTCCGCTGCAGCGCGCGTTCGACCGCGTCGAACTGCGCGTGCAGACAGCCGGCGGCGACAAGAACGCCAGCCCGAGCCGCGAGTGGCTGGCCCCCATGCTCCGCCGCGACGCGGTCGACGCCCTCATGGCCGAAGTACTCCCGGGTTCTGGCTTCGACGCGATGCCGTGGCGGCCCGTGGATCGTCGGGCTGCGTGGAGGGAGTTCAGATCCTGGTTGCGGCTGATCGCAGCCGCCGCACTGATCGGCATGTGGTTCAACCCGGCCATCACGGTGGTGGCGGCGGTTGTACTCGCCGTGCTGGCTTTCTTCTGTGCGCGCGGGCGCGTGCGCTCGTTCGGGTTCGCGCTCGCGGGCGACCGCATCGGGTGCCGCGGCGGTTGGTTGTGGCGCAACGCAAGCCTCGCCCGCTACGCGAAGCTGCAAGTGGTGAACATGAGCGAGTCGCCCTTCGATCGGCGCTGGAAGATGGCGAGTGTCTCCGCCGACACGGCCGGCGGCGGCGCGCACCGCATCTCGATCCCCTACCTCCCTGTCGCCGAAGCGCGCACGGTCTTCGACGACCTGGGCGCGCGCGTCAACGAGACGTCATTTCGCTGGTAACCGCGGTCCCTGCCAGCCGGTGCGATCGTCCCTCTCCGCTCAAACTGCAGCGCGAGGCGGACA
>DASPGK010000057.1:0-9590 GCA_035620655.1 Candidatus Krumholzibacteriia bacterium | reverse complement strand
GCGCCACGCCGGCAGGTTGGGGGACTCGCGGAGAATGCCGCGCCGGGAATCGATCAGGCCCGCGCAGCCTATCCCCACACCCTGGATCGACCGGTGTGCGGCCAGGTAGCGCGCGGCGGCGTGGATGCGCGCGAACGCGCGCTCGGGCCCGTCGGCCGGCTGCGTCTCCACCACCCCGCGCTCGAACACCTCTCCGTGCGCCGAGATGGTGGCGATCTTGATGTTGGTGCCCCCGATGTCGATGCCGATCCACGCGCTCATTTGGACGTATTGCCGCCTTCCTCTACGGTAGATGTCTGCAATAGCAGCCCGAAGTCTTCGACCACGCGATGCGACCCCGTCGCCACCACCGTCGAATAGCGCGATCGGTCCAGCCAGCGGACGAGCCGGCGCATGGCGTCGGCGCGCGGGCCCGACGGGTTCCACAGCATGACGTTGGTGGCCGAATCCGGCAAGAGCGGAGCGAAGTAGCGCGCCCACAATTCGTGCGGGGCGAAGGCGTTGTCGGTGCTGCCGGGCTCGCTGGGCGGCTCGATCAAGCACAGGCACGACGCCGCCGCGAGCAGGTGCCGGGGCGCCTCGAACAACTCCTTGCGGTGCATGAGCCCGAACACGATCGCGCACTCGTCGCGCGGGCGAAACGCGGCCAGGTGGTCGGCGGTCGCGACGAGCGAGGCCTCGTTGTGCGCGACGTCGATGACGAACGAGCGACCACCGCGCTCGACGCGCTCGAAGCGCCCCGGTATGTAGGCGCGCGCGAGCGCGCCGCCGAGTCCGACCAGGGCGGGGAGCATCCGCTCCGCGGCACCGATGGCGAGGAGAGCGTTCGTGACTTGGTGCGACCCGGCGAACGGAATCGAGACGCGCCCGTACTCGGCGTGCGGCGTCTCGACCCGGAACGCGATCCCGTCGAAGGCTTCCTCGACCTGCGACACGCGCCCAATGTTCTCCAGGTCAAACACCGGAAAGCCATCGCGCTTCGCGCGATCGTTCACCACGGCGCGCAGCGCGTCCGGGAGCGGACCGACGAGCAAGGGCACGCCGGGGCGCGACACACCCAGCTTCTCGACCAGGATTTGCTCTTCGGTGTCGCCCAGAATGCGCCGGTGGTCGAGCGAGATGCTGGTGACGATGGAGACGTCGGGCTCGACGATGTTGGTCGCGTCCAGGCGGCCGCCCAGGCCGACTTCCAGCACCGCCACCTCGACCCCGCGCGCGGCGAAGACCATGAACGCGATCGCGGTCAGGGCTTCGAAATAGCTGAACGGGATCTCGTCACGCAACGGCACCAGGCGCGCCGCGGCTACTTCCATCTCCTCGATGGACGCGTGCGCGCCGTCGATCGTGATGCGCTCGGCGACGTTGAACACGTGCGGCGAGGTGTAGCGACCGGTGCGCAGCCCGTGCGCGCCCAGGATCGCGGCCAGCATGGTGGTGGTCGAGCCCTTGCCGTTGGTGCCGGCGACCAGCACGGAGCGGAAGCGACGCTCCGGATGCCCGACGCGCTCCATCAGGGCCCGCATGTGGTCGAGCCCGAGCGTCATCACCGAAGGCGAGAGCGCGAGGACGAATTGAAGGTTGGGCGGTAGTGCTACGGGGGAATCAGGAAACGGCCGGCGACTGCGAGTCATCCTTCACTTCCTGGTCCGGGGCGGATGCCGCACGGGCGCACATGAAGTCGAGCACACCCGCCAGCGTGCGGCGCAGCTCGTCGCGCGACACGATCATGTCGATCATGCCGTGCTCGAGCAGGAACTCGCTGCGCTGGAACCCTTCGGGGAGGTCCTGCCGGATGGTCTGCTGGATGACGCGCGGTCCCGCGAACCCGATCAACGCCTTCGGCTCGGCGACGATGACGTCGCCCAGGCTGGCGAAACTGGCGGTGACGCCGCCGGTGGTCGGGTTGGTCAGGATCGAGATGAACGGGAGTCCTTCTTCGGACATGCGCGAGAGCATCGCGGCGGTCTTGGCCATCTGCATGAGCGAGAAGATCGACTCCTGCATGCGGGCTCCGCCCGAGCGCGAGAGCGCGATCAGCGGGCGCCGGCGCAGCATGGCGTCTTGCGCCGCGCGCGCGAATTTCTCGCCCACCACCGAGCCCATACTGCCGCCCATGTAGGAGAAGTCCATGATAGCGAGCACGACGTCGCGACCGTCCATGGACGCGAAGCCGGTCACCATGGCGTCCTCCATGCCGGTCTTCTCGTGGTACTCGCGGATGCGGTCCTTGTACTTCTTGAGGTCCTTGAACTGGAGCGGGTCGCCGGAGATCAAGCCGGTGTGGGTCTCGCGGAACGACCCCGGGTCGGCCAGGATATCGATGTACTGCTGGGTCGAGATCATGAAGTGGTTGCCGCACTTGGTGCAGGTCCACAACCGCTTCTCGAGCTCTTTGACGTAGAGGATTTCCCCGCACAGGTCGCACTTCTTCCAGAGGCCGTCGGGGATGGCCTTCTTCTGGATGGGCTGGACGCCCCGTCTTTCCCTACGGAACCAGGACAATTCGAAAAGCACCGTCCTTCCCTGGGTGCTTGGGGTGTGTTGAGACTATACGGGCCCGCGACAGCAGGCCACAACTCCTAATCGGGCGCCCGCGGGCGGGCGCCGACGAGAACTCGTAACGCGTTAATCGATAACGAGTTGTCGAATGACCTCGGCCAGGCCGACGGCCATCTTGCGCCCCACGTCGAGCACCTCGGCGTGGTTGGGACGCCAGGACGCGACGCCCGTGCACGGGTTCGTGATCACCGCCACCGCGGCCGCCCGAAGGCCCAGCCGGCTGGCCGCGGCCAGCTCCGGCGCCGACGACATGGTCGCCGCGTCGCCCCACTCCTGTAACGCGAGCACCTCGGCCTGGGTTTCGTAGGCGGGCCCCACACCGCACACCATGATCCCGCGTTGCCACGAGACGCGCGCGGCGGTAGCCGCGCGCTCAATGGCGGCCGAAAGGCCGCGGTCGATTCGAAGCCTCTCAGCCGACGCTGTCCTCATCGCCGACCCAGCCACGCGCATGAGGCGGTCGCGGTTCTGGAAGTCGACGATATCGTGCGCGACCATCAGGTCGCCCGCGGCGAGGCCTCGGTGCAGCGCGCCGGCCGCCGACGCCATCACCAAGTCGGTGACGCCGCGCTCGGCGAGCCACGCGACCAGGTGTGCCACCGCGGCCGGGTCGCCTTCGTAGACGTGGCGTCGCCCCATCACGAGCGTGCACGCGCCCCCGCCGATGGTCCCCTCCAACACGCGGCCCGTGTGCCCTTCGACCCCGGGCGCGCCCACCCCCGCGATCTGGTCGAAGCGCGTCGCGCGCCCGACGGTCATCGCGATCGCGATCGGGTCCATGCCGCTGCCGGCAATGAAGGCGAGCGAGCGCGTGGCCGCGGCGCTCATCCGCGCAGCCGCTTGGTCATGACCAACGCGTCCTCGTCGTTGTCGTGGTAGTAACGGCGGCGAATGCCGACGGGCGCGAAGCCCATCGAGAGGTACAGGAGCTTGGCGGGGTCGTTGGACACGCGCACCTCGAGCGTGATGAGGTGGCAGGCCTCCTCGGACGCGAGTCCGATCACGTGGCGCAGCATGGCGCGCGCGAGTCCCTGGCGCTGGTGCGCCTTGGTGACGGCCAGGTTCAGCACGTGCACTTCCCCGCGCAGGAACCAAGCAATGACATAGCCCACAATCTCCTCCCCGAGCAATGCCACGAAAGACCGCGAGAGCCACTTCTCCTCGACCTCCTGGCGGAACATGGCTTCGGTCCAGGGCGCGGGAAAGGCCTCGCGCTCGATCTTCAGCACGTCGGGAATATGCTGATGCTCGAGCGGCACGAGGACGAAGGCGGGCTGGTCAGTCATCGCCGCTCGCCCCCGGTTCCGGCGCGTGGGCGCGAAGACGCTTGCGCTCGGCCCCGCTCGCGCGCAGATAGACGGGCTCGAGCGCCCGCACGGCGTCGCGCGCGAGCGCGGGTAGGTGGTGCGCAATCGACGCGAAGTACGTCGTCGAAGGATTCGCGCGTGCTTCGCCGGCGACCTCCGCGCGCGGGAAGCGGGCCAGGATTTCGTCGCGGTGCGCGAGGGCGCCCGTTCCGGCGAACACGTCCGGTGCTGTAGCGATCGCTTCTAGCAACTTGGCCGCAGACCCCGCGCTTGGCGCGACGACGGCCTCGACGCTTCCCGAGGCGCGCTCGAAGAGCGCGCCGTACACCTCGCCGCGCTTGGCGTCGATCATGGCGCACACGCGCGCACGTCCTTGGTCGAAAAACGGCAGCGCCAGCAAACGCAGCGAGTCCATCGCAACCACCTGCGCGCCCGCCGCCGCGAGCCCTTTCGCGAACGAGACCGCGATGCGCACGCCCGTGAAGCTCCCCGGCCCCAGCACCACCGCGATACGATCGACGTCGCGCATCGTGAGGTTGCTCGATGCGAGCAAGCGCTCGATCGCCTTCGACAACTCGACCAGGTGCGACGAGGGCGAGTCGAAGCGGGCCTCTCCCAGCACGACGCCGTCGCGCGCCAGCGCGGTCGTGCCCACCGGGTGCGAGGTATCGATGGCGATCGTCACCATGAGAGTCCCTCGAGCTCGCGCGCGAAATCGGGTGTGGCGTGGACGTGGATCGTGCGCGTCGTTCCTTCCCCCGGCTCGATGCGAATCTCGAGGTCGCACTCTTCGAGGAGCGCCGGCGAGCGCTCGCCCCACTCCGCGATCACCACCGTCTCGCCGTCGAGCATGTCGAACACGCCGATGTCCTCGACCTCGCGCTCGTGCTCGAGGCGGTACAAATCGATGTGCACGATGGGAAGTCTCCCCGCGAACGATTCCATCAGAATGAAGGTCGGGCTCGTAACGGGTTCGACGGCCCCCAGCCCTCGGCACAGTCCCCTGACCAGCACCGTCTTACCCGCGCCCAAGGGACCCGTCAAGCACACGCCCGCCCCGCGGTGGATGCAGGCACCCAGCGCCGCTCCGAACCGCTCGGTTTCGGCCGCGTCGTTCGTGCGTACCGTCTGGGCGATGGCTCGCGACATGGTTCGCGGGCGCCGCGTCAGCGCGGCGTCAGGGTCAAACAGGGGAGGATCATTTCCTCGAGAGAGACGCCGCCGTGTTGGAAGCTTCCCTCGTAGGCCTTCTCGTAGTCGCGGAAGTTGGTCGGGTAGACGAAGTAGAAGTACTCCTTGGCAAAGAGGTACGTCTTGGTTCCGGATTCCGACGGCAAGCGGAACTCGGAGGGCTTGCGCGTGATGATGGCCTGGCGCTCGTCGCATTTCAGATTATCGCCGAACTTGTAGCGCAGGTTGGTGGAGGTGTCGCGGCGTCCGTACACCAGTGCTGCCTTGCGACCCAGAATCGACCCGTGGTCGGTGGTGAGCACCACCTTGACCTTGGCGCGCGCCAAGTCCGCGAGAACGTCGCGCAGGACCGAGTGCGAGTACCACGAGCGCATGAGCGAGCGAAACGCGGACTCGTTGGGCAAGAGCTGCTGCAAAATGTCCGATTGATTGCGCCCGTGCGTCAGGATGTCGACGAAGTTGAACACCAACGAGACGAAGGGCGAGCCCATCATGGAGGCCACGCGCTTGCGCGCGTCCCCCGCTTCCTGGGCCGTATGAATTTTCATGTAGCGCATCTTGCTCTCGTCGAGCTTGAGTTTCTTCATCTGCTCGCCCATGAAGAAGGCTTCGAACTTGTTCTTGCTCGAGTCCTCGTTGACGCGCTCGAGCCACTTGTCCGGGTAGCGGCGCGCGATGTCGTCGGGGAACATCCCGCTGAAGATCGAGTTGCGCGAGTAGGGCGTCGCGGTGGGAAGGATCGAGCAATAGAAATCCCACTGCACGTCGAACTGCTCGGACAGGAAATCCTCGATCGCCATCCACTGGTCGAGGCGGACGCAGTCGACCAAGATGAACGCCAGCTTCTCGCCCTTCAACAAATGCGGGGCGATGAAGCGCGGGAACACGTCCAGACTCATGGGCGGCCGCTTGTCGGAGGCGACCCAGTCGCGGTAGTTCTTCTCCACGAAGAGCCCGAAGTGGTGCGCCGTCTGCAGGCGCTGGTCGTCGTGCGTCGCCTCCAGCCCCGTGTTGCGGAACTGGTCGAACTCGCGGTCCCACGCGCACAGACGACGGTGCACGCGCAGCCACGCGTCCCACGTCCCTTCTTGCGCGAGCGAATTGATCTCGTTGAACTCGCGGATGTAGTCCGGCGACAGTCGGTTCTCCTGGATCTTGGGCGCATCCAGGATGCGCTTGCAGGCCGAATAGATCTGCAGCGGCGAGACCGGCTTCAGGAGATAGTCGTCGATCTTCATCCCGATCGCGTTGTCCATCAGCCGCTCTTCCTCGTTCTTCGTGATCATCACGATCGGAAGGACCGGGTCCGACTCCTTGATCTCGACCAAGGTCTCCAAGCCGCCGCGCCCCGGCATCGACTCGTCCAGCAGCATGATGTCGAAGCGCCCCTCCTTGACCAGGTTCACGGCGTCCGTCCCGTTGGTGGCGGTTTGGACGTCGTAACCCTTGTCGCGCAGGAACATCACGTGCGACTTCAAGAGCTCGATCTCGTCGTCGACCCAGAGAATGCGTTTGTTGGCCATAGACTTAGAAAGCGCGGAAACGGACTGCGGTTAAGGGTGTGCTTGCAGTATAAGGCCCGCGGGCGCGGGCATCAAGGCGGGGATCGGATGCGTTAGCGGGCTGCGTCGGCCTTCCGCATTTCTGCGATGAAGGTAGACTTCGTTGCCGGAAGCACGACCCTGTCCGCTTGAATGAGCGAATCGCCCTTCACGCGAAACAGTCCGTTCGTGCAATCGATCGCGAAGTACCCGGTCGCGTCCCTGCCGAGGAAGACCAGCCATTGGTCCCCCACGGCGAATGAAGGGACGTTTTCTTTCGCGGCGCGTGCATGGTCGTCGGTGGGTACGGGTCGAAACGTGACCGTGTCACCGCCGGGAGTTCCCTTCACGACGTCGGTCACCCTCATGATGACATCGGCGCGCGGGTCGTTTCTCGCCGGAATCTGCCTTGCGTTCTCGCTGGGCGTGCTCGTGCTCTTGCGATGTGGCGAAATGCCGTCAACGGTCCCGATGACCGCTAGCGAGGCCTGCCCAAGAATCACATGGGGTAGACAGCGCGCAGCTGCCATCTCAATCTCCGAATATGCGACTGCGAGTGGAGCATTCGGCGCAATCACCAACTGATTCCACCACGTGTCTCCAACCTTGCGGAAACAGCCGCCGTCGTTCATTACCATGTACGATCCGCCGCGCATGTACTTCCAATAGATGGTCGACAGTACGACTTCATTCCCAACGTTGTAGTCGGTCCGAAGCCAGGGGATTCCTTGAACAACTACCACATCCATAAAGTGCGATCCGACGTGATATCCCTTTAGCACGTGGCGAATTTCGATCTCGAGTACGATGACGTTTATCGTTGCATCGGATCGCTGGTCGCCGGGCATGAAATCTTGCGCGGGCACTTCGTCACGCGAAATGTCGTGGACGAAACCGTGAACCACGAGGTCGAATGCTCGATCAAATCGATGTGGGGTGGTGGATCAGATTGCGCGCGTGGCGCAACGACGGGCGCGATCGCAAGTACGCCCAGCACGGACAGGAGAGAGATGCGCCGCTTTGTCAAGCTGCGGGCAATCGGACGAGAAACGTCGTCTTGCCGGGTCGTGATTCCACCAATTTGATCGAGCCGCCGTGGTACTCCTCGACGATGCGGCGGGTGAGGGCGAGGCCGAGGCCCCAGCCGCGGCGTTTGGTGGTGAAGCCGGGGCGGAACACGTCGTCGCGCAGTGCGCCGGGGATGCCGCGGCCGGTGTCGTGGACGGTGACGTCGACGAACTTCTTCGAGGCGTCGTCGGAGGCGCGTATTTCGATTTGCCCGCCGGCTTCGCCGAGGGCGTCGATGGCGTTCTTGATCAGGTTCTCGAACACCCACTCGAGCAGTTCTTCGTTGGCGCGCACGCGCGCGATGTCACCGACATGGAGCGAAATGGCGGACTTCGACTTGAGGCTGGGGAGTCGCTTCTGGAAATACGCCGATGTGTTCTCGAGCACGCGCTTCAAGTCCACTTCGACTAGGTCCGGTGTGGAGCCGATCTTGCTGAAACGATCCGTGACCTTGTTCAAACGCCCGAGGTCGACTTCCATCTCTTCGACCGACGAACGAATATCGTCGTAGCCCTTCGACGCGGCGCGGTCCTTGATCACCTGCACCCAGCCGAGCATCGCGGAGAGTGGCGTGCCCAACTGATGCGCGGTCTCCTTTGCGAGACCGACCCAGATGGAACGCTGCTCGCTTAGCTTCAAATAACGCAGCCCCTGGATCGCGACCGCCATGAACACCAAAAAGATGCCGAGCAGGACGAAGGGCATGTAGCGTAATTCGCGCTGGAGCGGCGAGGGGCCGTAGTGTACCCAGCCGGAGGGCTCGGTGGCGCCCACCACTCGAATCGGGATGGGGTCGTTCTTCTTGTCGTAGTCGCGGTAGAGTGCCACCAGCTTGCGAAACTTCTCGTTGGGCGGGTTGTCGATGTCCACGAACTCGAGCATATCGAGGTCGGCGGCGGTGCGCTCTTCGACCGGCACGTTGCTCCATAGAATGGGAATCCCGTCGAGCACGGTGATGATGATGGGGAGATCGCTCTCGTTGATCACCTCGCGCAAGTCGGCCATGCGGCCGTCGTCGGTCACTTCGAAGATGACGTTGGCCATGTAGCGCGAGAACAGGCGGCTGGTGGCCTCGGAGTTCTCGCGCATACGCGCGATGAGATGGTTGGAATAGAGCAGCATGGCCAGGCTGAGCACGGCCACGCCGAGGAACAGGTATCCCTTCAGCCAGAAACGAATGCTACCGCCGGACGCCGACGCCATCCGTCAGCCCAGGTACTCCTTGCCGCGCATGTAGGGGCGCAAGCGCGCCGGGATGCGAACGCGGCCGGTCGGGGTTTGGTGCACTTCCAGAAGCGACGCTACCACGCGCGGGAGTGCGAGTCCCGAGCCGTTCAGCGTGTGGACGAATTTGTGCTTCTCCCCTTCGCTCTTCTTCAATCGTATTTCCGCGCGCCGCGCTTGAAAGTCCTCGAAGTTGCTGCACGACGAGACCTCGAGCCACTTGTCGACGCCGGGCGCGAACGCCTCCAGGTCGTAGGTCTTGGCACTGGCGAAGCCCAGGTCGCCCGCGCACAGCGCCACCACGCGGTACGGGAGCTCCAGCGCATCCAGCACCGCGGTGGCGTCGGTGGTGAGCGACTCCAACTCGTCGTACGACGAATCGGGGTGCACGAACTTCACCATTTCCACTTTGTCGAACTGGTGCACGCGCAACAGCCCGCGTGTGTCGGCGCCGTGGCTCCCGGCTTCGCGGCGGAAACAGGGGCTGTAGGCGCAGTACTTGATGGGCAATCTCTCGCGCTCGAGGACCGACTCGCGATGGAGATTGGTCACCGGAACTTCGGCGGTCGGGATCAGAAAGAGGTCGTCTTCGGTGGCGCGGTACATGTCGACTTCGAACTTGGGTAATTGCCCGGTGCCCGTCATCGACGCGCGGTGCACGAGGAACGGAATCGACACTTCGACGTAGCCCTGCTCGACG
>DASPGK010000056.1:0-2318 GCA_035620655.1 Candidatus Krumholzibacteriia bacterium | reverse complement strand
GCATGTGGGACCGGAAGGAAGACGCGGAAGCGTACGATCTCTCCGGCTATAAGGATGTCGTCAAGCTGTTGGCGACAGTCGTGGAAGGGACGCCGAAGGTCGAGACCATGGAAATGGTCTCATCGACGATCCACAAGGCCGGCGCACGCTAGTCCGCCGTTCATTCCAGGTACCCAATCGGGGGGGCGGGCCGGGGCCCGCCCCTCTTTTTTTGCCAGGGCCCGCTGGCGCTTGCTGGCACGATTTCATAGAATGAGTTGACTGGGTTGGGTTGGGTGGTGGGTGGATGTTCTTCGAGATCGTTGGACGAATTCACGACGTGGAAGTCATCGCGGCAGGTGCCGCGATCCGCGACATTGCCCGCCTGCGCAGGAAGTTCGGAGAAGGGCGCTGGAGAAAGCTCAAGGGTGTTGCGCTTGTGAGGTTGCAGGATGGTTCGCTCCGCAAAGCAGAAATACACTGGTACGAAGCGCACGGCATCGGTCGCCGTGGCCTCAAAATCAAACGGATCCTCGACTAAGGCAAGGTCGGGGCGCGCCCGCTTCGTCGTTTGCCTGGACAACTCGGGCTACGATGCGTCGCTCGATGTCCGCAAGATCTACCGCGCCGTACCCGACGACAAAGCCGACAAGCTCGGGTTGGTTCGGGTGGTCGACGAGTCAGGAGAAGACTATCTGTATCCGAAGAAGCTCTTCGCCACGATTGAAGTCAGCGCCGCCCTTCGCCGCCGGCTCGCGATTTAAAGTTCGAAGCGCATCCCCTCGCGGACCACGTCTTTTCCCTCCACGATGGCCGGGTTGGAATGGTTCAGGTGGATGAACCATAGTTTGGCGCGCGTGCCTTCGAGCAGCGCGCGCGTTTCGCTCATCAGGGGATGCGGGACTTGCGAGATGTCGCGCCCCGGCAATTCTTCGAGTGACGCGAACGTCCCATCCAGCAGCAGATAGTCAACGCCTTCCGCCAGCTCGCGCAGGCTCCGGTTCCATTTCTCCCACTTGTCGATGTCGGGAATGAAGAGCGCCTTCGCGCGCGGGCCTTCGATCAAAAAGCCCACGGTGTCGGTGAACTCGTCGCGGTGCGGGACCAGCATCGGGGTCACGCGCACCCCACCCGGCAACTCCACCGCGACATCCGGTGCGAGCACGCGCGGCGCGATGTAGTTGTCTTTGACGAGCAGGCTCCACGGGCCGTTCGTCTCGAGGAACTTCGTCATGCGCGCGGTGCCGTAGACGGGGACGGACTTGGCCGCCATGGATTCCTTGCCGAGGTACATCAAGCCGGTGTAGTGGCCGATGTGCGCGTGGGTGAGAAAGATCCCGTCGGGCACGCGTCCGCCGGTTAGGGCGTGGAGTTGGGCGGGGAAGTCCGGGGTCGCGTCGAAGAGATAGGCCGCACCGGATTCGGCGTTCACAAGACCGAGACAGCTCACCTTCTCCGCGGTGCGCGTGCCCGCGTGAACCTCGGCGCACGGGGGCTTCGAACAACCGGCGTGCGGCATGCCGCCGTCCTGCGCGATGCCGAGGACGACGAGCTCCCAGCCGGTTTGCGGCTCGGACACCGACACACCGGCAGAGCCGAAAAGGAAGATCGCAAGTAGGAGCGTACGCACCAGCAACCTTGCTACTTCAGCAGCACCATCTTCCTCGAGCGCGCGGCTCCGCCGTGCTCGATACGCGCGAAATAGACCCCCGACGTGACCGACGCCCCGCGGTCGTTGCGACCATCCCATCCGATCCGGTACGCGCCCGGTGCGCGTTCTTCGTTGTTCACGAGGGTGGTGACGAGCGCGCCGTGCGCGTCGTAGATCGCGACGGTCACCAGCCCGCGCGACGGGACGGTGTAGCTCACCGTCGTCGCGGGATTGAAGGGGTTGGGGTAACTGCTCAACGACAAGACGTAGCGTTTGGGCGCATCACCCACGTCGGTCGGCGCTTGCAGGACCGCAGGCGCACTCTCGTTGCCGGAGAAGTCGGTGGCGGTGAGGAAGAAGTAGGCGTAACTCGCGCTGCTCACGTCCATGCTGGTCCCGGTGGTGTAGTCCACCACGATGGCCGACGCGAACGAGTTCGTGTTCGACCCATAGACCGCGAAGTAGTCGAAGTCGGCCGCGTTTGACTCGTCCCACGAGAGCATCGACGACGCATACGCGAAGTTGGTCGGAACCCCGGGAGCAAGATTGTCGAGCGAGTATCCGCTGCCGGTCGGGGAGTCGAAGTAAATGTCCGGAGCGGCGGTCGCGGCGCGGAGGAAGAACACGGATAAGTGCTGGCCCGCCGCGACCGTGGAGTCCGCGAGCGTGGGGGCGATCATGCTGTACT
>DASPGK010000055.1:0-5618 GCA_035620655.1 Candidatus Krumholzibacteriia bacterium | reverse complement strand
GTGCCGGCGCCGCCAGAGTTGAGCTAAGGGCAGCGAACCCTCCTCCCGCACGGGGGGAGGCGTTCGCTTTTGTGCCGGTGTTCGAAGGAGGCCATCGTGAAGAAGTTCGTGTTGATGTTGGGTGCCGCGGCAATCGCCATCTACGGCACGTACTCGCTCGTGAGCGCGCTCCAAAGGCCCGATGAGGTTTCGTCGGGTCCCGCGGTCACGGGCGGCATCGCCATCGCGCCCCCGGCGGCGTTCGTCAACACGACGCTGCAAGCCCGCTTGGAAGGCAAGCGCGGCATGGGCGCGGACCCGGGTGCCTGCCGCTGGTTCGTCAACGACACCGAGGTGGCGGGTGTGAGCGCGTCGAGTCTCGAGCCCGGCCACTTCAAGAAGGGTGACCGCGTGCGTGTCGAAGCCTCCATCGAAGGCGCGGCGCTCGTGAGCGAGCCCGTCGTCATCGCCAACACGCCGCCCCGGATCACGATGGCGTTGGCGGAGCTCAAGGACGCCGGCGGCGAGATCATGGTCCGCATCTCGGCGGTCGACGCGGACAACGATCCCATCACCTACAGCTACGAGTGGTTCAAGAACGGCGCGCCGGTCCCGAGCGAGAGCGGAGCCACCATCGACGTCTCCCGGTTCCAGAAGGGCGACAACGTGTACGCGAGCGTGTCCGCCTCCGACGGCGAGGCCTCCTCGTCGCCGCGCAAGAGCGACTCGATCAAGCTCGGGAGCAACGCGCCCAAGATCACGTCGACGCCCCCGCAGGCGCTCGAAGAGGATCGCCGCTTCGTTTATCAGGTGAGGGTGGCGCAGGGCTCGGGCTCTGTGAAGTACGAGCTGACGGAAGCGCCCGAGGGGATGGTCATCGACGGGAACGGCCGCATCGAATGGACCGTCCCCGCGCACGAGGACCGAGACGCCAAGCAGGAGCACAAAGCAGTCGTTCGCGTCACCGACTCCACCGGCGGCTGGTCCACCCAGGAGTTCCGCATCACGACCTCCATCCAGGCGGGTTTGGCCGAGTAGTTTTCTCTGGCAGAGCAAGCGCGTAGGAATCGAAACGCCGCGCGTGTCGTCCCCAAGGGCGGCTGCGCGGCGTCTTCGTTTCCGGGCGGGGGCCGCGCCTTCACAATAACGGCGTCGCGTGCTATCTTTGCGGTTCGCTCACCAAGGAGGAACCTTGCCACTCATATCCGCCGACTATCGACAGACGATTCGCCACACCAAGGGCGACGTCGCGTGGTACAGCCTGCCCGCGCTGGCCGCGAAGAAGGGCGCCGACCTGGCGCGCCTCCCGTATTCGATCCGCGTGCTCCTCGAGAGTGCCCTGCGCAACCACGACGGGTTCAAGATCACCGACGCCGACGTCGAACGCTTGCTCGCGTGGAGCCCCAAGACCGCGGGCGACGTCGAGATCGCGTTCAAGCCCGCGCGCGTGGTGCTGCAGGACTTCACCGGTGTGCCCGCCATGGTCGACCTGGCCGCCATGCGCGACGCCATGCGCCGCATGGGCAAGGACTACCGCAAGATCAACCCGATGGTTCCCTGCGACCTCGTGGTCGATCACTCCGTGCAAGTGGATGCGTGGGCCTCGCCCGACGCGCTTCGCATCAACGCCGCCCTCGAGTTCGAGCGCAACCAGGAGCGCTACGAGTTCCTCAAGTGGGGGCAGAAGGCGTTCTCCAATTTCAGCGTGGTGCCGCCGGCGACGGGCATCGTCCATCAGGTGAATCTCGAGTACCTCGCGCGCGGTGTGTTCGTGCACGAAGGCGTCGCGTACCCCGACTCGTTGGTCGGAATGGACAGCCATACGCCGATGATCAACGGGCTGGGGATCGTGGGTTGGGGTGTGGGCGGTATCGAGGCCGAAGCCGTCATGCTGGGCGAACCCATCAACATGATGATGCCGCACGTGGTCGGTTTTCGCTTCACCGGTGCGCTGCGCGATGGCGTCACCGCGACCGACCTCGTGCTCACGGTGACGCAGATCCTGCGCAAGCACGGCGTGGTCGGCAAGTTCGTCGAGTTTTTCGGCGCCGGACTCGCGTCCATGCCGCTGCCGGATCGCGCGACCATCGGCAACATGGCCCCCGAGTACGGCGCCACCATGGGGTACTTCCCGGTCGATGAGGAAACTCTGAGGTACTACCGGCTCACCGGCCGCGAGGACGATCACGTCGCGTTCATCGAGGCGTACACGCGCGCGCAGCAGATGTTCTTCTCCGCGAAAGCACCCGAGCCCGAGTACTCCGAAATCATCGAAATGGATCTCGCCACCGTGGAGCCGTCGATCGCGGGGCCCAAGCGCCCGCAGGATCGCATTCCCGTGCGCGAGGTGCGCGAGGCCTTCGACGCGGCCATGTCGAAGCCGGTCAAGGAAGGCGGTTACGGCGTCGAGAAGGGCGCGCGCGGTACCGCGGTCAAGGTCGCCCTCGACGGCGGCGCCGAGCTGCGCCACGGCTCGACCGTCATTGCCGCCATTACCTCGTGCACCAACACCTCCAATCCGTCGGTGATGATCGGCGCGGGGTTGGTGGCCAAGAAGGCGGTCGAGCGCGGGCTGCACGTGAAGCCGTACGTGAAGACGTCGCTCGCGCCCGGTTCGATGGTCGTGAGCGAGTACCTGGAGGAAAGCGGCCTGCAGCATTATTTGGACGAGCTCGGCTTCGAAGTGGTCGGCTACGGCTGCACCACGTGCATCGGCAACAGCGGCCCGCTGCCCGACGTGATCGTATCGGCCATCGAGCAGGGCTCGCTGGTGGCCGCCTCTGTGCTAAGCGGAAATCGTAACTTCGAAGGCCGCGTGCACCCCATGACCAAGGCCAACTTCCTCGCGAGTCCGCCGTTGGTGGTCGCGTATGCCCTGGCGGGAACGATGGAGATCGACCTCGATCGAGAGCCGTTGGGCAACGATCGCAAGGGCCAGCCCGTGTTCCTGCGCGACATCTGGCCCACCTCGAGCGAGGTGCGCGACGTCGTCGCCAGTGTCGTCAAAGCGAAGTCGTTCCGCGAGAGATATCAGGACGTGTTCAAGGGCAACGAGCAATGGAACGCCATCCAGAGCGGGAGCTCCGACCTGTACCAGTGGAATGAGAAGAGCACGTATATCCGCCAGCCGACCTTCTTCGACGGTGTGGAAGGACCGCCCAAACCCATCGCGCCTATCAGCGGCGCGCGCGTGCTGGCGTGGCTGGGCGATTCCGTGACCACAGATCACATCTCGCCCGCGGGATCGATATCGCAGAAGTCGCCCGCGGCGAAGTACCTCGTGGAGCATGGTGTCGCGCCCAAGGACTTCAACTCGTACGGCGCGCGACGCGGCAACCACGAGGTCATGGCGCGCGGGACCTTCGCCAACATTCGCCTGCGCAACAAGCTCGTGCCCGGCTCCGAGGGGACGTGGACCAAGTGCTTCGTCGACGGGAGCGAGATGTCGATCTACGACGCCGGGCTCAAGTATCAGGCGGCGGGCGTGCCGTTGATCGTGCTCGCGGGCAAGGAGTACGGGTCCGGCTCCTCGCGCGACTGGGCCGCGAAGGGCCCCATGCTCCTCGGTGTTCGCGCCGTCATCGCCGAATCGTACGAGCGCATCCACCGCAGCAACTTGGTCGGCATGGGCATCCTGCCGCTCCAGTTCATGGAGGGCGAGAGCGAGCTTCTCGGGCTTCGCGGCGACGAGGTCTTCGATATTCTGGATCTCTCGGAGGCGCTGAAGCCCGGTGCCACCGTGCGCGTCAAGGCCACTCCGGCATCCGGTGGCGCCGCGCGCGAGTTCAAGACGCGCGTGCGCATCGACACCCCGGTCGAGGTGGAGTACTACCGCAACGGCGGGATTCTTCAGACGGTGTTGCGGAGACTCGCGGCCGCGTAATCGGCGCGAACTACTCGCCCGGCCGATACCAGCGATAGGAAAGCCCGAACGACATTCCGTACTCGTCGTCGGGTTCCAGCTGGTAGCTGGTGGGGAAGCGGAGCGTCGTCATCAGAACCCAGCTTCGATGGAGATCGATCGTCACACGACCCAGCCAGGCTTCGTTCTGATACGGTCCTTCCGCACAATAGGCTGCGTAGAGCTCAAGAGAAGGGAACATTCGCAGACCGGCCCCCGCCATCAGGGCTCCGCCACCCGAGTAGACCGGGACGCCCTCCAATAAATGTCCCGAGATGTAGAACTGCGATAGGCTGCCGAGACGAACGTGCCCCGTGGGATAGAGCGAGACGTCATCGTCGACCGGGTAGTCCTCCTGGCCACTCAACAAGAGTGGGTTCGAGGAAAGCATTCCACCGGCTCCGATTCCGAAGCCTTTCTTCTCGACCGAGAAGTAGGGATTGACGTACCACGTGCTTCTCTCACCCACGATCGT
Organism: Candidatus Krumholzibacteriia bacterium; assembly: GCA_035620655.1. GTDB lineage: Bacteria > Krumholzibacteriota > Krumholzibacteriia > WVZY01 > JAKEHA01 > JAKEHA01. The sequence continues at coordinate 1,263 of DASPGK010000055.1, read as the reverse complement.
CGTCGCGTCGACCGTGCCGTCGAGGATCGCGCCGGTGGCGAGCGTCGCGTCGCCCGAGATGTAGCCGGCGCGAACACCGAGATGACCGGTGCGCGACGCTTGATGGTCGAACTCGAACCCGACGTCGGCGTACTCCTGCTCGAAGGGAACCTGGGTGGAGCTGCACTCGGTGCCGAAGGGATAGACTTCGCGGTAGTAGCGACCACCGCCGGCTCCGAGGGTGAACTTCGAGATGCGCTCCTCGACTGACGTGGTGGAGATACTTTCGAGGGAATCGTACGGCGCTCCGACCGAGGTCTCGATCGAATCAACGGGGGCGTCCGTGCTATCGACGGGGACGACGACCGCGACGCTCATCGGCGCTGCCAGCAGGTAGCAGAGCCATCCCGTCGAGCGCCGCCCAGCGGCGGAGGGCTTCAATTGTCTGCGTCTAGGATGTACCATCGGGCCAGCCCGGCTGGCGTCGAAAGGCTAGCACCCTTGCGAGACCCGTCGCAACCCGGCCGCGCACGACACGTTGTAACATATTATCCATTATGGCATTAGCGTCCTCTGCCCCCGTCCAGCGAGTTCTCGGCTGGGATCGCTACGACGTGCTCGAGCGGATCGGTTCGGGTACGGCGGCCGACGTGTTTCGCGTGCGCGACCGCCAGACCGGGGTGCTTCGCGCCGCGAAGATCCTCAAGCCCGATAACGCCGCCGACCCCAAGATCCTCGCGCGTTTCGAGGACGAGTTCCGCATCCTGCGCACCCTCCATCATCCCCACCTTCCCGAGGTCTACGACTATGGGTGGACCGAGGAGGGCGGGCGGTTTCTCATTATGGAGCTCGTCGACGGCGTGCCGCTCGACGAGTACTTCCGCGCGAACCCCGCGGACATTTGGGCCATTCTCTACGAGCTGTGCGAGGCCCTCACGTTCGTCCACAACCACAAATTGCTCCACCAGGACATCAAGCCGTCGAACATCTTGATCAAGCGGACGACCGCGTACGGGCCCGACCTGCCCCTCGTCAAGCTGATCGACTTCGGCCTCATCTTCAAACGCGACGCCGGGGCCGAGGTCGAGTTGGTCGGGACGCCGGAGTACGTCGCCCCCGAAGTGGTTCGTGGGGACGCATCACTCACGCGCGCGGTGGATTATTACAGCCTGGGAGCGACGCTGTACGAGCTGTTGGTGGGACGACCGCCATTCGTGGGCGAGGAGAACGAGGTGTTGCGGGCGCATCTGGAACGAGAACCGGTGATCGAGGAGGAAGAACTCG
>DASPGK010000054.1:0-5290 GCA_035620655.1 Candidatus Krumholzibacteriia bacterium | reverse complement strand
TGGGTCAACGGCCAGCGCACGCGTCGCGTGGCGCTCAACCACGGTGACGTGCTGCGCGTTGGGTCGACGGAGATCGCGATCGACTTCGAGTGGGCGTCAGATCCGGTCTAGCGTCGTCTCGTCGACCCACCCGCTCAAGTCGCCGGGCAAATCGACCCGCACCCAGCCGGGGCGCGCGTCGCGCACCGAGACCAGCGTGCCTTCGTGCACCTTGAATTGAACCGAGGCGTCGCGGCTGGGTCCGCTGAACACGGACACTTCCTCCGCCACCACCACACCCTGCGAGCGCGCCTGCTCGGCGCGGATCTTCGAGACCGCCGAGGTCGCGAACGCGCCGCACACCAGCAGCACGAGTCCCATCGCCAGGCCGAGGTCTTGGGCCTTGTCGAGCCCCAGCAATCGCCCGGGCGACAGGATCGAGAGCCGCGCGTACAGGCGGGATATCGCGTCGCTCTCGCGAAACACGAACAGAATGCCCAAGAGGCACAGAACGACGTAGAGCGCGCTCGCCGCCGCCACCGATTCGCCCGCGGTCGTATCGCGGTGCCACGCGAAGAGCGCTCGCCGCCAGCGCGGCTCGGTCGCAACCAACTGCTTGTCGCGCAAGAGCGAGCGCGTGAGATCGAGGTTGTCGCGCACGTCGGGATCGCGCGGCGAGAGGCGACGGGCGCGTTCGTACCACAGTACGGCGCGCCCCAGGCCGCCGTCCTTGAAATACGCGTTGCCGAGGTTGTAGTAGAGTTCCGGGGTGACGACACCCGCTTCGACCACGCGCGTATAGTCGTCGATCGCGGCCGCATAGTCGCCGGCCTCATAGGCGGCATTCGCGCGCTCGAAGCGCGCGGCGGGCGAGTCGGCGTCGATCTGTGCCCCCGCGCGTGCCGCCGACAGCGCCACCGCGAGCACGACCATCCCAAGGGAGACTCTCACCGCGCTCCCCTCTCGAGCGCGATCAACGCGTCGCGCGCGCGCGCGGCGGTCTCGCGCCCGTTGTCCGCACTCGCGGCGCCGGCCGCGTAGCGCGCGGCGTCGCACGCGTCGATGACCGACTTGAGAGACGTCGCCACCTCGTCGCTCGCGTGCGTCTCGCGCAGGTACGCTTCGAGCGCATCGGTCGTGAGCCCGGCCACGGGCGCATTCATCTTGTCCGCGAAGTAGCCGAACACGGCGGCGTGCACGCGCCCGAAGCCTTCCGACGCGTTGCCGTCGCGGAAGGCGTGCTCGGCCTCGGAGAGCTTCCGTTCCGCCTCGCGACGCGCGCGGCTCGCGCGCGCGAACCCGACGTCGCTGCGCAGGCGCCGGCGACGCCGCTCGACCACCGCGGAAGCGCCCAGCAACAGCATCGGCAGCGCCTGCAGCGCGATGAATAGAGGGCTCGTGTAGAACGGACGCGACGCGATCGGCAGGCTGGCCGGAACCGCGTGGATGAAACGAATATCGCGGTTGATGACCTCGAAGTCGTCGCCCCCGCCGGCATAGATCACCTTGCGGCCGTCCTCTGGCGTGCCCGGTTTCACCTCGACCGGGATCTCGGCGGATTGCGCCACCTGGTAGAGCTTCAAGTCGGGGTCGAAGTAGGGCACGCGCACCGCGGGGATTTTGAACGACCCTTCGACCTGCGGGACCACCACGAAGTCGAACTTGCGGCGACCCGAGACGACGTAGTCCTTCTTGAAAGAATCGTTCGAGGAGCCCGACTCGTAGGTCTTGAACTGCGGGAGGTCGGCGAGCTTGGGCGGCGCGATGGTCCTCATGTTTCCCACGCCGCTGATCTCGACCGACACGTTGATGGGTTCGCCGACCTGCACGACCTGCTTGTCGGCCACGGTCGAGACCACCAGGTCGCTCGCCACCGCGCCGTTGAACCCGGTCGGCTTTCCCGACGAGGGCAACGGCAACACCACCACTTCGAGCGGATCGGTGCGCAGGGTGCGCGGCTCGCCGAAGCCGCCGCCGCGGCGGCTGAAGAAGTCGTCGAACACACCGCGCCGGTTGATATTGTCGATCACGATGTCGACGCGCGCCTCGCCGATGCGGTACGTCCCGGGCGCGGTCGGAAAGTAGCCGCGCTTGATTTCGGACACGAGGTACTGCCGGCCGTGGAGCGTGCGGTAGTACTTGCTTTGCGGCGGGAGGTCTTCGACCCAGAAGCCTTCGGCCTCGGGCGGCGAGTAGTTGGGGCTGCGCAAGAGCTCGACGCGGCCGTCGGTGTAATACCCGAGCGACCACGTCACCTGCTGGTTGACGAACACGGTGTCGCGGTCGACCGACGCGGCCACGAAGATGCTCTCGTCGGACGACGGCGTGGAGCCCTTTTGTCCGGGGTCCTGCGCCCCCGGGCCCGGCCCCGGCGCGATTCCCGCGCCGCCCGCGACCACGTCGAGCGTCACCGCGTTCGCGGTATATACCTTGTCTCCCACCGCGTAGCGAATGGGCTCGATGCGGAACGCGCCCTCTTTGCGCGGGGAGAGCACGTAGTGGAAGGTGAGCGACGACTGCGTCTGGCCGTTGACGAAGCTGAAATTCTGCGACGTGCCGCTCTCGAACACGTCGAAGTCGGGAAGCGGCGGGAGCTCGGGCGAGCCGCCGCGCCGGAATTTCCCTTCGACCACGACCGTCAGCACCGCCTGCCCGCCTACTTCCACCGTGCTCGGCTCGACGGTTGCGCGCACGGCGACCTCGTCGGCGCGGACCGTCGTCGCGACCACGCACGCCGCGAGAACAGCGGCTCGTATCAGGCGCACGCGCATCGCGCTACCAGTCCTTCCCGCCGCGCTTGTTGCGGCGGAACGCGGCCTTGCGCCGCTCTTTCTGTAGTTCTTCTTCGCGCTCCTGCAAGGCTTGCAGGATGCGCGCGGCGTCCTCGGGTGAGAGCTTGCGCAGCTCCTCTTCGGTCAACGGCGCCGACGACGAGTCGGGCTGCTGCTCCTGCATGGACGAATCCGGGCTGGCTTGCTGCTGTTGTTGCTGTTGCTGCTGGGTCGAGTCCGGCTTCGACTCTTGATTCTGCTGGGAGTCGCTGCGGGTCGAATCGCTCTGCGACTCGCCGGACTTATCCTGCTTCTCGCCCTTGTCGCCCGATTGCTGCTGTTGCTGCTGCTTCTGTTGTTCTTGCTGCTGCTTGGCGGCCAACGCCAGCTCGAGGTTGTGGCGAGCGTCTTCGTCGTCAGGCAGGTACTGGAGCGCTTGCAGGTACGACTCGATCGCTTCCGGCACGTGCCCGCCTTTGAGGAGCGCGTTCGCGCGGTTATAGAGCATGTTGCCGGTCAAGGCACTGTCGGGAGAGTAGCTGCGTTGGTAGGCGTCGAGCGCGCGATCGTACTTCTTCTGCATGTACAGCGCGTTGCCGCCGTTGTAGTACACGCCCGGTGCGTCGGTGACCGGCTTCGCGGTATCGCCGAGCGCCTCCTTGTAGAGACGGTACGCGTCCTGGTAGTCGCCCTTCTTGTAGAGCTTGTTGGCGGAGCGGACCTTGCCCCGGTCGACCGAGTCCTTGGCGGTCGCGGGGGGGGCGAACAACGCGAGCATGATGGCCGCCGCCGCCCCGGTGTGGAGCCAGCGCGCGCGTTCGCCGCGACGCCGCGTGGCGCGCGTCGTGACCAGCGCGTCGAGCAAGAGGCACGCGAGCGCGACCGCGACCGGGATATAGAAGCGTTCTTTTTTGCGCTCGATGAACTCGCCCTTGATCAGTTTCTTTTGCATGCCCGAAATCTCGTCGTAGAGGACCTTGATCTCCAGTCCCTCGGTGGTAGCGGGAAGATACTTGCCCTTGGACGCGGAGGCTACCGCTTCGAGCGTTTTCTCGTCGAGCCGGCTCAAGACGGTCTCGCCCCGCGGGTCCTTCTTATACCCGGTGACCGAGCCGTCGGAGCCGCGCTCGGGGATGAGCTCGCCCTTGGGGCTGCCCAGCCCGATGGCGAACACGCGAATACCCTTCTCCGCCGCCGCGTGCGCCGCCTGCACGGGGTCGCCCTCCTGGTTCTCGCCGTCGGTCACCAGGATGATGGCGCGGTCGCCCGCACCCGCCCCTTCGAACAGGGAGGTCGCGATCTCGATCGCTTCCGCGATGGCCGAGCCGGGCTCGGAGATCGTGTAGACGTCGACCGAGCGCACCAGCATGAGTGCCGCCGCATAGTCGACGGTCAGCGGGCAAAGGGCGATGGCCTCGCCCGCGAAGGCGACAACACCGACGCGGTCGCCGTCCAGCGTGGACAGCACGTCGACGATCTCCTGCTTCGCGCGCTCGAGCCGGTTGGGCCGTACGTCCTCGGCCAGCATCGAGAGCGACGTGTCGAGCGCGATCACCACGTCGATGCCCTGGCGCTCGACCTTCACCAATTGGCTCCCGAAGCGCGGCGCCGCCAGCGCCACGAAGAGCGCGCCCACCGCGAACGCGCGCAGGAGCCCCTTGGCGAGGTGGCGGCGCCAGCTGTACCCGGGCGCCAGCGCTCGCTGCAGCGGTGCCCCGACGAACGACGTCAACGCGCGGCGGCGATAACGCGCGCCGACCACGGTCATGAGCACCACCAGCGGTGCGGCCGCGAGTCCCCACAGCCAGGATGGATATCCGAATTCGATCATGTTCGACCGTTCGCGCGGGTCCTGTCGTCCAACAGCCCACTGCGCTCGGGCCTACCGCGCATACGCACTAGTAGTCCCTCGCTTGTGGGCGCCCGTTGGACGCCACCCGCGCTCACGGGGTCTCCCTTAGAATCGTTTGCTCCAGCCCGAGTTCGAGGATCAAGAGCCCCAGCACCGGCAAGAGGAGCCACTTGAAGCGCTCCGTGTACTCGACGAACGTCTCGGAGGCGACCTTGGTGCGCTCGAGCTCGTCGATGCGCGCGTAGATGCCTTGCAACTCCTGGCGATCGGTGGCGCGGAAGTAGCGGCCGTCGGTCAGCTCCGCGATCTTGCGCAGCGTCACCTCGTCGATGTCGACGTCGACCGAGATCAGCCGCCGGCCGAAGACGGGGTCGTCGATGGGAATCGGGGCGCGCCCGCGCGTCCCCACGCCGATGGTGTAGACCTTGATGCCGAGCGATTCGGCCACGCGCGCGGCCGTGGTCGGGTCGACCATGCCGGCGTTGTTCTGCCCGTCGGTCAACAGCACGATGACCTTGCTCTTGGCTTCGCTCGTCTTCATGCGGTTGCACGCGTTGGCGAGCCCCATGCCGATGGCGGTGCCGTCGTCCAGCATGCCGAAGTCCACTTGATCGACGAGCTTGGTCAACAACCCGTAGTCGAGGGTCAGCGGGCACTGTGTGACCGCGTCGGCGGCAAACACCACCAA